>JAGWYI010000004.1 GCA_018969455.1 Bacteroidota bacterium
TGATCTATCAATTCCTGCATCTCTACCACACTCAATATTTGACCCCGTTTAAGCGATGCACTTTTTGCCATAGAACGTGCCAGATTGTCGCGAATACCCAGTTCCAATTCAAAATTCTCTTTGTATTGGTTAAGCACTTTTTCCAACAAAATCTCCTCCTGAGCGCCGGTCATATCAGCCGGAGCGCCGTGTATTACAAAGGTATTGCCTCCAAATTCCTGAATATCAAAACCCAGGCAGTTTATTTCGGGTAAAATATCGCGCAAAAGTGCGGCATCTGCCGCCGAAAAAGTGACCGATTTGGGAAATAATGCATTTTGGGTAGCAATTGGAGTATTTTCGAGCGCCTGCAAAAAGCGTTCGTACAAGATACGTTCGCTGGCAGCCTGCTGATCAATGAGCATGAAGCCAGATTTGATGTGGCTTACCAGGTATTGCCCATGAATCTGGTAAGGTTCTTTGCGCGCTTTTGAAAAGTTTTGTTGTTCATCATCCAGGGTACCATCATCGGCACTGGGTCTGATTTCAAACCCCGGAGAGGCCGTTGTTGCTGCAGGCTCGTTTGGGTTGATGTTTTCCTGCGCTCCCATGCGCAGATTTTCATACATGCGTTGCCAATTGTATTTGTTGTTGGCATCGCGCTGGGCGGTTTCGAGGTCGTTTTGGATGCCGTATTTTTTATTGAAACTTTCCACCGAATCCCGGTTGTTCTGTTCCTGGAGTCGAAGATTTTTTTGTCGCAACAATTCGGGATGAAAAGCAGGTTCTGTTTCAAAATCGAGCGTTGGCGTTATGTTGTTGCGGCCCAAGGCATGCCGTACTGTAACTTTCAGGTAGTGATAAACCAGTTTTTCGTCGTCGAATTTGATTTCCTGTTTGGTAGGATGCACGTTGATGTCGATGTGTTTGGGATCAATTTCCAAAAACAAAACGTACATCGGATGTGAATCGGCCGGGAGCAAATCCTCGTAAGCGTTTACCACTGCGTGGTGCAGGTATTGGCTTTTTATAAAGCGTTTGTTGACAAAAAAGTACTGTTCTCCACGGCTTTTTTTGATGTAATCGGGCTTGCCAATAAAACCGGAAATGCTAAGGACATCGGTAGCTTCTTCCACGGGTACCAGTTTTTTGTTGATGGCATCTCCGAATATTTTCACAATTCGCTGGCGCAAATTACCATTTGGCAAATGGTAGATCTCCTGATCATTGTGGTGCAAGGAGAAGTGCAATTCCGGTTGTGCCATGGAAACGCGGAGAAACTCCTCCAGCGCATGGCGCATTTCTACCGGATCGCCTTTCAGGAAATTGCGGCGCGCCGGTACATTGTAAAACAGGTTTTTAACCGAAATGCTGGTACCTGTGGCGCATTGACAGGGTTCCTGTATTTTTACCATCGAATCTTCCACCACAATTCGGGTGCCCAGTTCATCTATGGCGCGTCGGGTGCGCAACTCTACCTGGGCAACCGCAGCGATAGAAGCCAGCGCCTCGCCCCGGAAGCCCATAGTTAAAATAGAAAAAAGATCTTTGGATTCCCGGATTTTGGAGGTAGCGTGCCGTTCGAAACTCATCCGAGCATCGGTTTCAGACATCCCGCATCCATTGTCAATCACTTGAATCAGGGTTTTGCCGGCATCTTTCAAAACCAATTGAATGCGGGTGGCGCCGGCATCAATCGAATTTTCCAACAACTCTTTAACCACCGAAGCGGGTCTTTGAACCACCTCTCCGGCTGCTATTTGGTTGGCAACACTCTCTGGTAATAATTTTATTACGTCTGACATGTCTTTATGGCCACAAAGATACAGTCGATTATGTATGCTTGCAGGCTTTTTTAAACAGGAATTGTGCGGGATTATCCAACTCGCGTTTTACTTTTGCGTCACTTTTACAGAACCACTATTAATTCGGAAGCAGATGGAAAATATCCAAAACACTCGCGGGAAAGGATACTGCATACTTTATCTCATCATGTTCTTGTTTTTTTTGACTTCTTTGCTGTTGCTGCTGTACAACCGCAGCGGCGTGCTGGATTTCGCAAGATAAGAATTTGACCGTGAAATGACATGTTGAAGCCGCAAGGACAGCCAATCCGGGCTGCTGTTGCGGTTTTTTATTTGGGCCACTGATTGCGATCTTTATCTTTGGCCAAAAATAACCAACATGCGTAATTTTTTAACCGGAATCTTTTTGTGGTCGACAGTGTACCTGTCGGCGCAATCTAATCCCGTGTCCGATTTTCTGCCTTTTGTCAACCCTTTTATTGGGACGGATGCGCATGGACACACCTACCCAGGAGCTACTGCGCCTTTCGGAATGGTTCAACTAAGTCCAGATACCCGCCCTTCCACCATGGATTGGGACGGATGTTCGGGTTACCATTATTCAGATAGCCTTATTTTTGGGTTTAGCCACACCCACCTCAACGGAACGGGCGTACCCGATTACTGCGACCTGCTCTTTTTGCCTTTTACCGGAAAGGCCTTTCTCGAAAGCAGCGACAATGCTGCGCCATTTGACAAATCTGACGAACATGCGGAGGCCGGGTATTATCGGGTTATGCTCAAAAAAAGTCATATCCTGGCTGAACTTACCGCCACTACCCGCGTTGGGGTGCACCGCTACACTTTTCCTGCCAATCAACCACAAGCCCATCTGCTTGTCGATCTGCGGCACCGTGATGTGGTGCTCGATGCCCAATTGGAGGTCATTAATGACCATGAAATTGCAGGTTTCCGCGTTTCAAGCGGTTGGGCCAAAACGCAGCATTTTTATTTTGTAGCCCGCTTTTCGCAGCCATTTACGCAAAGCCGAATGCTCGATATGACCCAATTGCCCCATGTGTCCGATAAACAGGCGCATAGCACTGCCGTGCTGGGTTTGCTCGATTTTAACCAAACGGGCGCTCCAATTGTAGTAACTGTGGGTGTTTCAGGTGTGAGCATTGAAGCGGCCCGCCGAAACCTGGAAGCGGAATGCCCCCATTTTGATTTTGATCAAATAAAAATGGCTACCCAGACAGCCTGGCGCAATCAATTGGCTAAAATTGAAGTGGAAGGAGGAACCAAAGATCAAAAAACAACTTTTTACACGGCATTGTACCATACCATGCTTACCCCCAATACCTGGAGCGATGTAGACGGCTCCTACCGGGGCCGCGATTTGAAAATTCACAGCGATCAAAACCACACGCAATATACCGTATTTTCACTTTGGGATACCTATCGGGCCTGCAACCCACTCTATACCCTGTTGCATACCCCAAAAGTGAATGATTTTATTCATACCTTTTTGCACCAATACCAGGAAGGCGGATTGTTGCCGGTGTGGGAGCTTGCTGCCAATGAAACCGATTGTATGATCGGAAACCACGCTATTCCGGTAATTGTAGATGCCTATCTAAAGGGAATTGGTGATTTTGACCCGGAATTGGCCCTGAAGGCCATGATAAAAAGCGCCGATTCCGATCGATATGGCCTTTCCTGGTATCGTACATTGGGCTTTATCCCTTCAGATGAAGAGCCGGAATCGGTGTCAAAAACACTGGAATACGCTTTTGATGATTGGTGTATTGCTCAAATGGCCTTGAAAATGGGAAAAACAGCGGAATACACCCGCTTCATTCAGCGCGCACAATTTTATAAAAACCTGTTTGATCCGCAATCTGGCTTTTTCCGAGGCAAAAACAATGCTTCCTGGCATCAGCCCTTTGATCCGTTTGAAGTTAATTTCAATTATACCGAGGCCAATGCCTGGCAATACCGTTTCGCAGCCCCGCAGGATATTTCGGGTATGATGCGCCTTTTGGGTGGAAAGGACAGATTTGCCGACCAACTCGACAGCCTGTTTACGGTACATTCGCATACCCACGGGCGTGAACAAGCCGATATAACCGGCCTGATCGGACAATATGCCCAGGGCAATGAACCCAGCCATCATATGGCCTATTTGTACAATTACGTAGGGCAACCCTGGAAAACCCAGCAACGGGTTCGCGAAATTATGGATAAACTGTACACTGCAAAACCAGATGGGCTCAGCGGCAATGAAGACTGTGGACAGATGTCGGCCTGGCTGGTTTGGTCGGCCATGGGCTTTTATCCTGCAGTGCCTGGTAGCAACCAATACATATGGGGTACTCCCTGGTTTGATAAAATCGTGTTGCACCTCGACAACGGAAAAACTTTTATGGTTTCTGCCAAGGGTGCATCTGGAAAAAACCATTATATTCAAAACATGCGCTGGGATGGCGCCCCGCGTACCCAAAACAGTTTTTCCCATACAGCCCTGATGAATGGCGCACAAGTAGTACTCGAAATGGGAGAAAACCCTTCAAAATGGGGCACTGCTGAAACCGACTGCCCTGTTTCTGCCATTACAAGCGACGAGATCGTTCCAGCACCCTTTATAAAAACCGGCGCCCGGGTTTTTTCCGACCAACAGGAAATTCAACTCGCCTGCATCGACCCACAGGCATCCCTGTACTATTCTTTCGATCCCAACGCTCCCTTGAATCAGTTTAGCCCGTATAAAAAAGCCATTAAATTGAATCAATCTGCGCAAATTGCTTTTTTTGCCCAAAAAATGGGCAAACGCAGCGCAATCATGCAGGCGCAATTTTCAAAATTGCAAACCAACTGGAAAATTGTTCGATACAATACCCGATATGACAACCAATACACCGCCCGGGGAGATCAGGGCTTGATAGATCAGTTGCGCGGTGGCGCCGATTTTCGTTCCGGAAGCTGGCAGGGCTATCAAGGCCAGAATCTGGATGTAATCCTTGATTTGGGTAAAATTACATCAATCGATTCGGTCGGACTGGGTTGTTTGCAGGATGAAAATTCCTGGATCTTTTTCCCTTTGCAATTGAAAGTAGCGTGCTCCACCGATGGAATCCAATATCAGGAAGTTGGCATCGTGAAAAACGACGTACCCTTTACCCAATCGGGCGTAATAAGAAAAGATTATTGGGTGAAAATGCAGGGAAAAGCAGCCCGTTTTGTGCATGTAGTAGGCTCCAATGTGGGAGTTTGTCCCAGCGGGCACAAAGGCGCAGGAAATCCATGTTGGCTATTTGCCGATGAAATCCTGATACAGGCATCGGTGAAATAAAAAGAAACCAAATAATTTTTGGAACTTTGTGAAATACAACAATTGGTAAGAGCGCTAGGCATCGGATTATTGCTTCTGGCCGCCGTTCACTTAAACGGCCAAAGTCCGGAAGAAATCGAACGTTCCACGGTCGAAGTAGATATGTTATTGGAAAAAGCGCATGCCACCAACCGCGATGATGACAAAAGAAGCCTGTTGGAACAAAGCCTCACCATGTCCAGAAGCTTGCATTATGATGGGGGGGTGATGCGTTCCAGCATGTTGTTGGGTGAAATGGATGTTCGGCAAGGAAAGGCAGAAGACGGGCTTCAGCATTATCTGGAAGCCGAGGCCAAGGCGCAATCCAATGGAAATCAACCTATATTGTTGCAAGCGTATGCGGCCATTGGCGATTTGTTTTTGCATGAAAAATTATATGTCAATGCCCGACGCTATTATCAGGACATCCTGAAAATAAGAGATCAGGACATCGAGACCATGGAAAAACTGGCCGATACCTATTTATATGATGCACATTCGGATAGCTCGGAGGTATATTATAAAAAATTGATTGTTTATTATAAAGAGGCGGGGAACGTGGAGCGACTGGTGCGGATTTATCAAAAACTTGCCAACGGGTACGACCAACAGGGCAACCCTGGGAAGAGCTTGTTTTATTATTTGCCCATTGAAGATTTGATAGAGCGATTTGGAAGCATGCAGGAAAAATCCATCCTGTATAACAACCTCGGACGTCAATACGCAGCCTTGCGCGATTACAACAAAGCCATAGAATATTTTCAAAAGGCGGAACTGCAATGTGTGTACATCCCATGCGATTACCCCGATGTACTCTATGCCAATATGGGCATTGCCTTACACAACAATGGCAATTCGAAGTTGGGCCTTGATTACATGCTCAAGGCGCGCGCCATTCTGGTGGGTAGAAAAGACAATGTGGCGCTGGCCAATTTGGAGCACCTGCTTGCGGGCGTTTACTTCAAAAGTAATGATTTTTACAATGCTGTTTCCCACAACAATATTGCCATTCAGCTGGCCCAGGAAACCAAACAGTATACCGTACTTGCTGAGGCATATAAAACAGCAGCCGATTTATATCAGGAACTCTACGATTTTGAAAAAGCTTTTTCTTATTATAAGGACTATTTGAATCTTGTAGATTCGGTGCGGCTGGAAGAACAAGCGCGACAGCAACGCCTGAACCAGCAACGCTCCTTGCTTGCCGAAGCGGAAGGGCAGATTAAATACCTGATTGCCCGCCAAAACTATAAGGATTTGGAGCTTGGCCAGGTTCGCTTTGAACGGGAGCGCCTGGAACTGCTCAACAAGAACCTCGAATTGGAAAGTAAAGAGAAAGAGGCCAAAATTTTGCTCTTTCAAACCCAAAAAGCCGTTGATGAAGCCAAACAACGCGAATTGACCCTGGAAGCCTTGCGCGCGCGCCAGGATTTGCGACTCGCAGCCGAAACGCTGGAATCAGAAAAGAAAAACCGCGAAATCATTGAGTTAAAACGACAAGATGAAAAACATGTGATAGACAGCACGGTGCGGGCCAGGGAGTTGCAGCTGCTGCGCAAAGACAAGGACATTGCTGATTTGCAATTGGGGCAACAGGCTACCTTCCGGAAGTTGGTGTATGGCTTAGGGGGCTTGTTGCTGGTAATTTTGGGTATGGTGGCCATTGGCTGGGCATTTGCAAGACGAACCAATAACCGCTTGAATAAACAAAACCGCCAAATTCAGGCTCAAAATCTCGAAATTGCAGAAGAACGCCACAAAAGCGACCGCCTTCTGCGCAATGTGCTGCCCGTGGAAATTGCCCAGGAACTCAAAACCACGGGTCATGCCACACCCCGATCCTATGAGTCTGTTTCTGTTTTGTTTACCGATTTTGTCAATTTCACCCGATTGTCGGCGACCATGGCGCCCAAGGAACTTATTAATGAGCTCGACGAGTGCTTTCTGGTCTTTGATGAAATATGTGAAAAATACAATCTGGAAAAAATCAAAACCATTGGTGATGCTTATATGTGTGCAGGCGGCATCCCTGTTCCCAATTCCACCCATCCGGTAGATGCCGTTTCCGCTGCCTGGGAAATGCTGGAGTGGCTGGAAATGCGCAACAAAACCAACAATCAGGCCATTTTCAGAGAAATGCGTATTGGGATTCATACCGGCCCGGTTGTAGCAGGTGTTATCGGGAAAAACAAATTTGCCTACGATATATGGGGCGATGCTGTAAACATGGCTGCCAGATTGGAGCAGCATGGCGAATCGGGTAAAATCAATGTATCCAGTCAAACTGCCCATGCCATAAAAGGCAGATTCAAGGTACATCACCGAGGCATACGCGATGTGTACAACAAGGGACCCATGGATATGTTTTTTGTGGAAGGTCCAAAATAAAAACCCGCTTTCCGAAGTACTCGAAAAGCGGGTTTGCGTTTTTTAAAGGATGTATTCAGGCCCGCATCACCAGGATTTTTCCGCTTTGGTAGGTTCCATTGTATAAAATACGGATGGTATAAAACCCGATGGGAAGGTCCTGAACCGGGATGGAGTGCTTTCCGGCGTTCAGTTTTTCCAATTTACGTACCGATTTGCCTTCCGCATCGTACAAAGTAATGGATTGCACATCTACTGGAAGATCGAGGATAAATTGGGTTGCCGCCGGATTTGGGAAATACTTGGCTTCCGGCATTACTTCCGGGTTTGTGGCCTGTGGGTCGTCAAAACGGATGACCGATTCGCCCTTGCAGGTTTCGATGGCGGTATATTCCCCAATGAGGCGCACCAGCAAGTCGTTGAGCAATTCCACTTTATATTCATCGGTGGTGGGTTCCAGGTGTTTGCCCCCAATTCCACTATGGTCGGTGAGGAAAACATAGGTACCATTGGTTGCCAAGCCGAAAAATTTCATCAAAAACTCGGTGTCTTTCTGAATGCCACTGGCAGTAACCGGGACAATGCGGATGCCTTTTTCGGCCGCCGCCAGAATGGATTTTTGCAAACTCTGGTTTACTTCCGGGTTTTGGTGCGGGCTGGCATCCAGTACCAGGAAACAGATGCGGGCGATGGCATACGGGCTCCATTTCTGACCAAAAATGGCTTCCTCGAGGGCGGTGTGTACCGCTTCCGGGTAATCGCCGCCGCCGCCCGCATATTGTTTTTGAATGAATTCCACGGTTTTTTCAATGTCTGTGGAAAGACCGCTGCTTTTGGTGATGTATTCGTCGCCCTGATCTCGGTAAAAGACAGTGCCCATTTGAAATTTTAAGGTCGGGTTTCTGGATTTTGCACGTCCAATCACATCCAGCAGTTCGGTTTTCAGGTATTCTATCTCGTCACCCATGGAGCCGGTTGCGTCTACAGCCCACACGATATCCACATTTTGAGGCGCTTCGCACAATACATTTACGCTCAAGCGGTTTATACCTTCTTTAGCAATTTTGGGGTTATCGATGGTATAAACCAGGCCATGAATCCAGGCTTCTACCTTTAGTTTTCCGCTAAGAGCCTCATTTTTAAACAGGTTGGCCCATAGTTCTGCCTTACCGGTGTTGTCGGTTTTGGCGCTCCAAATCAGCTTGCCGCTTTCATCTTTTAATTGAACCGGTACATCAGAAATGGGGAAGTCCAGGTCGTTGGTTAGCAGCACGGTGTACCGGTTTTTGGGGTAAAAACCATACACATCCTGGTATTCCTTAATTTCGCCATCCGCAAGCAGGTCGAGCCAGTGTTTGTTCCAGTTGTGCAGGTCGTTCCATTCACCGGCAGTAAGCAGGCCTGCATGGGGGCTGGGTGCAACATCGGGGCCATCGGGCGGAACTACAGTTTTGTCTTCCATAACCGAAGGGTCAGCGGTTTTAAGTACCGGCGTGCTTTTGGCTTTTTTCGAAAATTCTATATCTCGTTTGGCGGCATCGGGTATGGCTGCTTTTCTTGTGGCTGGCGCCGCCGGAGGCTCCCCGCTAAGGCGTTTTTCGTCTTTATAATAAGCCCTGCTTTTACTCCTGGAACCACGGACAGACAAGTCACCCGCATCGGAAGCTGGTTTGCCTGCTGCTTTAGAAGAATAATCCGTTTCAATCAAGGGTGCTTTTCTGGAAGTGACCACAACTTCTTCAAAAACGGTGGAAGTTGTCAATTTAAAGTTTAAAATCGTTTCAGCATCCTTGTTGACTTTTACCTGGGTAATTTTTTGCGTTGCATATCCAGTGTACAAGCATTCCACGGTGTATTCGCCCGGTTCCACTTCAAGACGGTATTTGCCATTTACATCGGTTATTGTTGCTTTGTTTAAGGATGCTATCCGGATGCTAGCACCGATCAAAACTTCACCGGTATCGTCTTTGACTACACCGGTGATGGCCGATTGTTGGTTTAAAAAGGAGAATGCGCTCAGCAAGGCAAAGACGCCTGCAAAGCATAGGAAGCCGATTTTTTTCATGTGTGGGTGTTTTTAATGTGTCGTATTTGACCTTAAGGATGCCGGACTGCTTCACAATTACACACGAAAACGAAAAAAAAATCAGGAGCGCAGTATTTTTTTTCCAATGCCCCAGATGGTCGACCAGGTTTTGCGCACGCGGAAGTAGGGTTTTTGTTGGGCGCCAAATTGTCGGCGCACACGTTCGACGGAGCGAATCATACTGCCGGCAAAGTCAAAAACTTCCAATTTGAGCACATCGTGTGCATATTGAATGGCCTCCCAGGCAAGGAGTACGCTTGCGCCCGAGCTGCGCAAGGCGGGGTCGTCACCTGCCATAAGGTAATAAGCACTGTTTTTATCCCATATTAAATACGCCACTGCATGTACCAGATTGGTTTCCCTTTCGGTGGCAAAAAATAGGGCGCGTTGTTTGCGGTTTGCCAGCGCATTATCCACACGTTCCAACAATTCAAAGGATACGGGCGGTTTTTTCCCTTGCCGCAGGTAACTCAGGTTGTGAATTTTAAGAAAAGTATCCAAATCTGTTCCGGTTTGCACATCCAGGATACTGCGGGCTTTGGGTATTTTTTGGTTTCGGTAATCGGGGGCCAGCTTATTCCAGCAAACCGACAATTCGCGAATATCCAGGGTATAAGAGTATCGGGTTGTTTGTTCAAACCCTGCCCAATAAAAGGGCAGCCAATTGGTGGCGGTATAGTTAAAATCCTGTTCAAATGCAGCCAGTTGGGGCATTTGTTTTAGCAAATCATCCAGTAAATTGTTCTCTCGGGCGCCATTTCGGAATTCGGGCAAAATATACGGGCCCATCATGCGGCCCAATACCGGCATTACTACATATTGAAAACCCCATCTTTTTTTGATAAAAAGCGGCCATGCGGCCACTATTTTTCCGCCTTTTTCCACGAGTAAAACTTCCCAATGTGCAGCGCCGCAAACCGCATCCAGGTAATAGTCGTGCATGTAAATGGGCAAATCTGGGGCCGACAGGCAAAATTGGCGATACCGGTTTTTGGCTTTACTTGGCATGTTCGATAGAATTAGGATTGGGTAAACCGGATTCGGGGATCCAAATAGGCAAATAAAAGATCGGCCAATAAATTGGCCACTACCGAAATCAATGCAGTAAGCAATACGATGATGAACAGCATCGGATAATCGGCATTTTGAATCGCGCTGATGGTTTTGGAGCCCAGGCCATAAATATTGAACAACCTTTCGACAATCACCGTTCCGGCAAAAATGGCGGGAAACAAACTCGAGAATGTAGCAATAACCGGGAATATGGCGTTTCTCAACGCATGTGTCCAGTATACCTTGCGGGCATCACTTCCTTTGGCCCACGCAGTTCGGATGTAATCTTGTCCAATCACCTCCAAAATGCCTCCACGCATTTGCAAAGTCAGGATTGCGAGTGCGTGGAGTAAAATAACCAATACCGGCAGCAGCATCACCGGCATATTTTCGAAAAACCAGATCAGGGCATATTTTCCGCTTCCCTCAAGCGGATTTATGCTAAAACTTCTGATTAACGGAAAAACAGCTGCATCAGACACAAACAATCCGGTGATCAATGCGCCAAGTACAAACATTGGCATGGCATAAAAAAACAGCAGGAGGGATTGAATGAGGGGGTCTATCCAATGTTTTCGGTAGCGCGCCAAAAAAACGCCAAGCGGGATTGCAATCAAGTAAGCCAGCGAGATGGAAATTACGCTCAAGGTCATAGAAGCCCACAAGGCTGGGCGCAATTCTTGCCAAATGGGGCGATCCATGGATCGACTTCGTCCCCAGTCGCCCCTCAGAAAATGGGATAGCCACTGGTGATACCGATTTTGGGTTCCATTCCAATAAAACGCAGGTAGCCAAAGTTTTTGTGGCGTTTTTTGGTTCAAAACTGCTGAAGAAGCGGCTTCCAGTGAATCAACCCATGGTTCCATTTCCGGAAGGGTATTCGTTTGAGCGTGCATGCGCTTAAAAACGAATGAAAGCGTATCAAAATTGAATTGAGAAAAAAGCTTGGAAATTTCGGCATTCAAAGGGCGTTTTTGGGGCAAACTGTCGGGCAATTGAGCAATTTTTGTTTCAACAATCCAGACAAATTGCTCAAAACGAATTTGAGCGGCCCAGTTTCCGGTTTTTGCTGTTTGACGAACAAGTTTATTTCGACGGCTGAGTGGCAGTATTTTGTATAAAGTGTCGGGAAAAGCAGATAGGGTTATGGTAAAATAAAAATCGGGTAAAAACAAATTTTGCTTTCGCGCCTCCGCTATCATTTGAGGTACCTGGTTTTGATATCCCCCACTTTTAAATTCATGTTCACCATATTCAAGTCGCGGATCGCGTGGGGCGCACTGGCTCATCCAGAAGGTGAGCAGTGAAATTAGCAGCAGGGTTGGAATTGCCCATAAAATACGGCGCAAAACATAGAAAAACATACTTTAAGGCGCTTGATCGCCCAAAGTTGCCTATTATTTGGCATATTTACCAAGGAATGCCGCAAAGGCATTAAATCAGATTTAAAAAAACGGGTTATTTTCCATTTCATGCCGAATGGTGGTGGTTGGTCCGTGACCGGGATACACCAGGGTTTCGGGCGGCAAAACAAACAATTGCGATTGTATGCTTTGGAGGAGGGTTTCGTGGTCGCCTCCTGGCAAGTCGGTACGACCGATGCTTTCATGAAACAGCACATCGCCGGAAATGACAAAGGCTGCTTCCCGGCAATAAAAGGAAATGCTTCCAGGCGAATGGCCAGGTGTGAACAGCATTTCAAGGCGGGTATTTCCGAATTCGAGCACCGTACCGGGTTCCAGGAAATAGCCGGGTCGGGGAGAATTTTGCACATTCGGAATGCCGTACCGGCGGCATACCTCGGGAAATTGCTCCAGAACGGGCAACTCCTCCCGATGAATACCCAGCGGGAGGTCCCAGGTATGAGAAACAAAGGCATTGCCAAAAATGTGATCGAGGTGACAATGCGTATTGAGGAGTCGAACCGGGCGGAGGCCCTGCGCTTTGATAAACAAACGCAGGGCCTCCTGTTCTTTCCATTCGTAGCATCCGGGATCGAAAATGGCACAATCGCCGCTATCGTCATACACAATGTATGTATTTTCGGCAAAAGGGTTCCATTCAAATACCTGTACTTTGGTCATATTGATCCCTGGAATCGAATTTATTTTACAAATGCTTGATCTACAATGGCTTTTTGTTCCAGTTCATGCAGGGAAGGATGCCCGGTTGCCGGAGAGGCTGCTGCTGCCCGGCTGATGCATTTCCAGTTGTATTCGGAGTGGTTCATTGCCAGGTAACCCCAGGCTCCCATGTTGCGCGGCTCTTCCTGTACCCAAACCAGTTGCGCTTTATCGTACTTTTTCAGGAGTTTCTCAAACTGTACTTTCGGGAATGGATACAACTGCTCCAGGCGCACGATGGCTACATCTTTCCGGTTTTCATCGGTTTGCCGTTTCAGCAAGTCGTAATAAACTTTACCAGAGCAAACGAGCACTTTTTTAACTTTTTTATCGCCGGTAGCGGTTGCATCGTCCAGAATTTCCTGGAAACGGGTGCCAGTTTCGATCTCGCTCAGGTTGCCCAGGTTGAAAGGCGGCCGCAGGGTCGATTTGGGCGACATCACGATGAGCGGTTTTCGGAACGGACGGGCAATTTGACGGCGCAGCAAGTGGAAATAGTTGGAGGCCGATGTTACATTGGCTACCGTAACGTTGTTTTCGGCGCAGCCTTGCAAATAGCGTTCGAGGCGGGCGCTGGAGTGCTCGGGGCCCTGGCCTTCATAGCCGTGCGGCAGCAACATCACCAAACCGTTCATGCGTTGCCATTTGGCCTCGGATGCAAAAATAAACTGGTCGATGATGGTGCTTGCGCCGTTGGCAAAGTCGCCAAATTGTGCTTCCCAGATTACCAGCGCTTCCGGAGAAGACAAGGCGTATCCGTACTCAAAACCCAGTACGGCATATTCGCTCAACAGGGAGTTGTAAATGTAAAAAGTACCCTGATTTTCCTGGATTCCGGTCAAACGGTTGACTTCCCGGTTGTTGGTGGCATCAAAAATACAGGCATGTCGGTGACTGAAGGTTCCGCGTTTCACGTCTTGACCGCTGATGCGCACATTGTGTCCTTCCATCAAAAGGGTGCTGTATGCCAGCAATTCGCCCAGGGCCCAGTCTATTTTTCCGGTGGCCACCAGTTGTTTTTTGGTGTCGTTAATTTTGGCAATTTGCGGGAGCGGCGTGAAATCGGCGGGGAAAGAAAGCAGGTGGTTGAGTGCCTTGTCGATTTTTGCGCGATCCACCCCGGTAGAGGGACTTTCCTGAAAATCGGCATCGTCGGTGGTCTTTTTCAACGATTTCCAGGCGAGTTCTGGTTCCTGATAAGTATAAGGCAGGGGATTTTGGCGCACATCGTCGAGTCGGGCCTGCAGGTCGGCCTTAAACTGCGATTCCATGTCTTTGGCCAGTTTTTCATCCACATCGCCGCGACCTACCAGCACTTTGGTATACAGTGTGCGTGGGTCGGGGTGCTTTTCAATGATTTTCCACAATGCAGGCTGGGTAAAACGCGGCTCATCGCTTTCATTGTGGCCATTGCGGCGGTAGCATACCATATCGATGAACACATCCGTATTGTATTTTTCACGGAATTCGGCAGCCAGTTCGGCGGCAAAAACCACAGCTTCCGGGTCGTCGCCATTTACGTGAAACACCGGCGCCTGCACCACCTCGGCCACACTGGTGCAATAAGTGCTGGAGCGGGCATCTTCCCAATCGGTGGTGAAGCCGATTTGGTTGTTGATTACAAAATGAATGGTACCGCCCGTATTGTAACCCGGCAGCGACATCATTTGAGTAACCTCATACACAATGCCTTGGCCAGCAACGGCAGCATCGCCATGAATGAGGATGGGCAGCACCTTATCAAAGTCGCTGCCATACATAATATCGAGTTTGGCGCGGCAGAAACCTTCCACCACCGGATTCACAGCCTCGAGGTGGCTGGGGTTGGGCAGCAATTTCACGTAAATGGATTTGCCGTTGGCAGCCGTCACCTGCGAGGAGTATCCCTGGTGGTATTTTACGTCGCCGGAACCAAAACTTTGGTCCGGGATCGTTTTATTTTCAAAAGCGTTGAAAATCTGTTCGTAGGTTTTGCCTACAATGTTGCAAAGCACATTCAAGCGTCCGCGGTGCGCCATACCGATCACCACTTCCTCCACAGGGTTCCCTACTTCAGCCGACTTGTTGATAATGGCATCAATAGCGGGGATGGTCACTTCGCCGCCTTCGAGGCCAAAACGCTTTTGACCTACAAATTTGGTAGCCAAAAACTGCTCAAAACCCACCGCGCCATTGAGTTTTTCGAGGATGCGTTTTTTCTTGTCGATGCTGAGGCCAAAATCGGGTGTCAGTTTGCGGCTTTCAATTTTTTCCCGCAGCCATTGGCGGCGTTCTTTATCAAACACATGGGTACATTCAAAGCCAATGTTGCCGCAATAAATGGCCTTGAGTCGGTCGATGATGCTGCGCAGGCTGGCATTGGGCATTCCAAGTTCGAAACCTGCAGCAAAAGGCGTATCCAAATCTGCCTCGGAAAGACCGTAATCCTGCAAATCGAGCCGCGGTTTTCGGTCGCGGCGCGGCTTCAGGGGATTGGTGGTAGAAAGGGTATGGCCTCGGTCGCGGTAACCGTGAATAAGGGCAACTACGGCAAATTCTTTACTCAAATCAGTGCCGGCACTGCCCGTAGAGACTGCGCCATTGCCGTTGGCCGAAGAAACAGCAAAATCAAAACCCTTGAAAAAGGCCTGCCAGTCCTGCTCTACGGAGCTGGCGTCGCGCAGCCAGGATTGGTACATCTGATCAATATATTGCGGATGTGCGTTGAAAACAGCTGAAAAATCTTTCATGAATTTTAACTCAAAATCTGGAATGGATGTGAAAGCGTGCAAAGATAGAACTTTCGCAGATGCCGAATTTGAAAAAAAGCCTGAATTATTTTATCAACTGTTTTTTGTTATTGATAAAATAATTTTACCTTTGCCGCCCGAATTGAAAATTGGCTGAGATAAAAGTCCTTTTTGATTTTGTTTTCAAGTTTAAAAATTTTTTTTGCACGATATGGCACATCATAAATCTGCCCTCAAACGCATCCGTCAAACAACCAAGCGTCGTTTGCAAAACCGCTACTACAAAAAGGCGGCACGTACGGCTATTAAGAATTTCCGCGAGTTGAAAGAAAAGGCTGAAGCAGAAACTTTCTTGCCAAAAGTGATCAGCATGATCGACCGTTTGGCGAAACGCGGCAATATCCACCGCAACAAAGCCGCCAACCTCAAAAGCGGTTTGATGCGCCACGTGAACGCGATGGCATAAGGTTTTTTCCCGTTCGCGCGTGCAGCAGCCCAAGCGCTGCAAAAAGTGTACTCCCTGGCTTTGCGGGGTACACTTTTTTGTGTTTTTATTCCTATCCATGCTCTAACCAGATACCTCCTTTATATGTCTACCAAATTTTACCCGCTTCGTATTCAGGCCGTACACCGGGAAACCGTTGATGCGGTTTCGCTTACCTTCGATGTTCCAGCCGATTTGCAAACCCTGTTTGCCTTCAAACAGGGTCAGTACCTCACCCTGCGCTCCGAATTGAACGGGGAAGATGTGCGGCGCTCGTATTCCATATGCAGCGGCGTGCAGGAAGGTACCCTGCGGGTGGCCATCAAACAGGTAGACGGCGGGTTGTTCAGCACTTTTGCCAACCAGCAATTGAAAACCGGCGACGTGCTGGATGTGATGCCTCCACAAGGCCGTTTCTTCACCGAACTGGATCCCGCACAAGCACGCACCTACGTGGCCTTCGCATCAGGCAGCGGCATCACGCCAATCATGAGTCTCTTGAAAACCACCCTCCTTGAAGAGCCCCAAAGCCGTTTTATCCTGTTTTTTGGCAACAAAGGCTTTGACCACATCATTTTTCGGGAAGAACTGGAGTCCTTGAAAAACCAATACCCCGATCGCCTTTCGATACACCATGTTTTCAGCCGGGAATCGCTCGGAAGCCCGCTGTTCTATGGCCGCATCGACGCCGAAAAATGCGCACAATACGCCCGACTCCTGTTCGATCCCACTGCTGTGCACGCGTTTTTCCTGTGCGGACCCGCTGAAATGATTTTTGCCGTAAAAGAAAGTCTGGAAAAAGCGGGCGCAAAGCCGGAATCCATTCATTTTGAGTTGTTTACAACAGCGGGAATGACAGTGGCTACGAAAACGAAAAAGCAAAGTGATGTGCCCGAATTTGTCGCATCCATTACCCTCATTCAAGACGGAGCACAGTTCGATTTTGTACTCCCCTCCGCAGGCAGCACCCTGCTGGATGCAGCCATGCGCGCCGGCGCCGACCTGCCTTTTTCCTGCAAAGGAGGCGTTTGTTGTACTTGCAAGGCCAAAATACTGGAAGGCAGCGCTACCATGGACCTGTGTTACGGCCTGGAGCCCGACGAAATTGAAGCAGGGTATATCCTGACTTGCCAGGCGCACCCGATTACCGAAAAACTCGTGGTGAGTTTCGATGCATAGAAAGTTTGGCCCGCCACAAATTGCGGGCTATTTTTGCCCTTCTTTGCAGCCCACCTTTCAATTGATGCGTTAATGGCAAACAGCCTGTATAAAATCCGGGAAAATGGCCGATTCGGGTTTATGAATGCCGATGGAATTGTGGTAATTGAGCCGCAGTTCCTCGATGTGGGTGATTTTCATGCCGGGTTTGCTTCGGTGCGTTTCAACGATCAATGGGTTTTGCTCGATGAATTGGGCCGTTTGTATGTAAAAAAATTGTATCGCCGCATTTTGCCTTTCTCGCACGGGCGTGCGCGGGTGCAAATTGTGCAGCGCTGGGGTTTCATGGACGAGCGGGGCAATGAAATCATACCTGCACGCTTCGACGAAGCAGGCGATTTTTCGGAAGGGCTGGCTTTTGCAGGCATACAAGGTAAATACGGGTACCTGAACCCGGAAGGGCAGTTTGAATTGCCCTTGCGCTACGAAAAGGCCGGAAATTTCCAGGATGGATGGGCGCCTGCCGGCAAAAACGGCAAATGCGGGTTTATTGACAGGGCCGGCGAATTTGTGCTGGAGCCCGCATGGGATCTGTGCAAACCCTTTCAAGGGTCGGTTGCCGTGGTAGAACAACATTTCAAATGGGGGCTGATTGACAAGCAAGGCAAGGTGTTGCTGGAGCCTCAATTTGATGTGACCAAAGATGCCATGCATGGCGCCTTTTGCGACGGCATGGCTTTGATGGTGCGCAACGAAAAATACGGTTTTGTCCGCCAGGACGGCCAAATCAGCATAGAACCCACTTTTGAGTTTGCGGCCCCTTTTTCCGAACAACTGGCTTTGGTTGAAATCAATGCAGCCTGCGGATTTGTGGATCCTGATGGAAAACTGGCCATCACCCCCCGCTTTGAAGACGCTGGCAGCTTCGCGGAAGGCCTGGCGCAAGTAAAAACCAGTGCTGCCTGGGGCTACATTGACCCCGCTGGCGCCCTGGTTATGCCAGCGCGGTATGAGGCGGCTTCGCCTTTCCGAAACGGACTGGCCCTGGTGATGCAGGAAAATAAATGGCTGTATATCAATCGGGAAGGGAAAATTATTTGGCGGGAAACGTAATATGATTTGGATCAGAAGGATATTTTCTTCACTTTTGGTCCAATCAATAGAAAACCGCAACAAATACCCTGAAGTTAGATGGCTCCAAATCCATACCATCCCGTTTTTTTCACTTTTAAGGCGGCGCTACGAACCATCCTTGGCCTGTTTATGGTTTTTTGTGGACAAGTCGCCCACACGCAAACGCCAGTATTTCCGATAAAAGAAGTCAGCATGGGCAATCACCAGCACACCAGTCGGGATGTGTTGATCCAGATGGCTATGTCGATTGACAGCAACTTGCTGCTTCTGGGATACACGGAAAGCGACTCTCAATTTGCCGATGTGGTGGTACAAAAAGTATCGCGCGCAGGTCATTTAATTTGGGATTATCGTTTTGATTCGCCCGGGAAAAATGATTATGACCAGGCGGTCAAAATGATGCAGGATGGCAATGGTGATATTTATGTTTTGGTCAATGCGTTTGGTTTGGCGAGTTTTCAAAATCTTCAGGAGAGCCAGGGGTATTTGTTTAAACTCAATTCCGACGGGCACTTGCTTTGGCAAACTGCTTACGATACTTTGTTGCCTTTTCATACCGCCGAATGGTTTCACGATGGTTTTTTTGACGAAAGGGGCAACCTTAAAGTGACCTATTCCTGTTATCAGCCATTTGAAGCCCGGCCCAGCTTCTTCCTGAAATTTGATCCGGAATCGGGCATTTTACTGGATTCGTTTTCGAAATTCAATATTCTGCAAGCTTATGGTGGCGGACCAGCGGCATTGAGCGAAGCGCTGGACAGTACCGGCCAATTTGTTTTTTTGCACTTTGACGAAACCCAAAGTCCCCATCACAGCATCCGAAAAGTGGACCCGGTAAGTGGGCAGGAGCACTTTTCGCATTTGAATCTGAGCGGCTTAAGTTCAACGGAAAAGTTTAATTACAATTACCTGGATTGGAAAAGGATATGGGTAGATAAAGCGGGGGCGGTTTACAGCATCAGCAACGTGGAGGATGTGGCCTCCGGGGCAATCCTGGTGAAGGTGTTGCCGGATGGAAAAGTGGCCTATGTGCTCAGGCCCGACTCTATTTTCTTGTATTTTAATGATTTAATAATTCAAAACGAGCAAGTTTATCTTACCGGGTCGTACACCCCGAAAGGCCAGAACCAAACGGTTGCCTTCCTTTGGAAACTGAATGCGCAAGGAAAAGCACAGGCAGTGGTAGAACAAAAATCCGTGCAGGGGTGCCTGCCGCGTTTGGTGTATGGTGATGCCGGAGGCGTGTATTGGGCGGTTCAAAATTTGGACGATAACCGGGTTAAGCTCCGATATTTAAATCCAACTAATCTGAACCAGATTTGGACTTATTCTTTGACAAATGATACCGCCTTTGCCTATACAGGCGTAGTTGTCGTGCCGTTTAAACCCACAGAATGTGCGATAGGGGGCAGTCTGCAAAGCAAGAAAAATCCGTATTCGTATTATATTTCGGAGCTGGATTTTGATTTACAGAACTTCAATCCGGTGCTTTCGACCGAAACAGGGCATTATCGTTTTAACGGAACCGGAACAACGCATACGGATTGGGTTGGCTTTGATATAGATCCTTTTGGCAATTACTGGGTTGTTACCGCGGAAAAATACGGCACAGAGGATCCGAGTTCTCTGCCTGCGTTGGTGGAATACTACTATCATAAATTTGATCCGGATCTTAATTTGCTATGGACCCGCAAGGGTAAAGGTGAATCAATCGGCAAATTTTATTTCGATGGTTTGGGCAATGCCTACATTGGAGAACGCGCCACGCTCGATACGACCTATTTGGTAAAATTAAATCCGGATGGCGCATACATGCATTCGTATGCCTTGGTTAAAGAATCGTTTTACCGCCTGTACATTGATCAAAAAGGGCATGTCCATTTGGGTAAAATCAAAGAAAACAACGCTTTTTACCTCTGCCTGTTAAATGAAAACCTGGAACTTTTAGCAGATTCGCTTGCAGAAGGGTATGTCATTGCGGTTTTTCAGGTTCCCAACAATGCCTCGGTTTACTATTATGTGGAAGCGTCAACAGCGGATTCAAAATCCATTGTGCTTTTTCGCGACGGGATGCCTGCATGGACCCAAGTCTTCGATTTTAATCATCCCAATGAGGACTTTACTTTATTTGATTTGAATACGGTAAACGGAGACTTAATGGGTTTGGCGTACGCCTACAACAAGCAGGGCATATTGGAGGGGAGCGTATACCGCTTGTCCCTGAATCAGGCAATTGTTTCCAGGTCTATTGGATCGAGTGGCGGGGTATACAGGTTAAGGGTCATGCCCAACGGCAATTTTTTTCTGGCTTATAACGACAGGGCAGACCATTATTCCGCTGATTTGCAAATGATTACGCCTGTTCCTTATGCTCTGGGAGGCAATAACGTCGATTATTTTTCGGTGGATAGTGTTTTTTATCGCATAGGCGATGGCGTTTTACAGGTCTTTGGTCAGAACGGAACATCCTTGTATTTCATCTCCCATCATTCATTTTCCTTTACTCCCAGTAGTGTTCATATTGAAAATGACCACCGGATTTCAACGGTAAGCACATTTGGCGGCTTTCTGGGCACCAACAATGCGCTGGGTTATAATTGGTCTCGAAGCAGAATCAGTTTGTTTGACCAAAGTTGTTGCCTGCCGAGTGCCGTATCGGAGCCGCAGGTTTTAACCGGAGCCGCCCGCTTGCATGTGCAACCCAATCCGGTTTTCAGTCGATTGTGGGTAGACGTTTCTGCGTTTCAGGACCGCCATTTTATTTTAAAATTAATGGCAAACACCGGCGCCCTGGTTTGGCAAAAATCAATTGCGGCATCTCAAAATGCGCTGTTGGAATTGGATTTGGAAGCCGTGCCGGCAGGAATCTATTATTTGCAGTTGATTTCGGAGCACGAAAGTGGGGTTCAAAAAATTGTGATTGCCCATTAAGGGCGCCACATCACCACATTCCCCAACAACTGTACCAGCAGGAAAGCGCCCAGGGCCCAATACATGCGTTTTTTCCCCACAAAATGAAAACCATACGCGTACATCCGATCCCAGGCCGGAAACAACAGCGCCAGCAACAAGGCGTAATCGGGCAACAAATCCATCGGACACTGGCGCGGCGCCAGGGCGATGTATAACACATGGGCGATCAAACAGCCCAAAATAAAGCGCTGCGGCGCTCGATATACATCTGTGCGCCTGAAAAACACCCACAACAAACCCAGCAAAGGAAAAAAGCCGTAATACACCACGGGATAAATGAATACATATAAAATATTGGGCAAATAATATTGCAAGGCCCCCTTTTCAAAAGTGTTGCTGAAAAAATTCCAAAACGAACAATCCAAACAAAAATACGGGGTCAGCCACCCGCGCGTGATCAAGGCGAGCGCGAAAAAAGGCAAAGCCAGCACCCGATAAAGCAGTTTTGCTTGTATGCCCAGCAGCGCTGCGCTGAGATAAAGCCACAAGCCCAGGGAATCGTTCAGGCTGAAAAGGCCCGCCTGCACCAGCACAGGCGCCAGCGCCAGCAACAAAACGCAATAGCTGTTCCGACTCGCCGCCCGAACGCCCGGCGCCAGCTGCCGCAGCAACAGCCCGAACGTATACAATGCCCCCAGGCAGGCAAGCAAGGAAGTGCTTTCCATTTTCAGAATATTTGCGATTTTGTGTCCAAAAAAGCGAAAGTACGCGTATTCGCCGCGCTTTTCGACCAAAACCGCCCATTTTTACATCCTATCCAATGGACATACCAACCCATCCCCCCAAAAAAGTCATGGTTACCGGCTGCTTTGATTTGTTGCACAGCGGACACGTCGCTTTTTTGCGCGAAGCCGCGCAATGGGGCGATTTGCACGTATGCATCGGTTCGGATGCCAATGTGCACCATTTGAAAGGCCGCTATCCGGTGAATCCGCAGGAGGAGCGGCGGTATATGCTGGAGGCCATCTCCTGTGTACATGCCGTACACATCAACAGCGGCATGGGCATCCTCGATTTTTTGGCAGAAATGGACCGCATTCAGCCCGATTATTTTTTTGTGAATGAAGACGGACATACCCCGGCCAAAGAAGATTTGTGCAAGGCGCGCAACATCGATTACCGCGTTTCGCGGCGCCTGCCCGAAGAGGGGTTGCCGGTGCGCAGCACGACCAGTTTGCGCGTGGCCTGCACCATTCCCTACCGCATCGACCTGGCGGGCGGCTGGCTCGACCAGCCCTGGGTATCGGAACTGCATCCGGGGCCGGTGCTTACCTTGAGCCTGGAACCCACGCACGATTTCAACGACCGCAGCGGTATGGCCACCAGCACCCGGAAAAAAGCCATGGAATTGTGGCACACTGCCCTGCCTGGCGGCAACCCCGAACAGCTGGCCAAATTGTTGTTCAGTTACGAAAATCCGCCCGGAACCCTGGAAGTTGCGGGTTCCCAGGATGCCCTGGGCATTGTTTTGCCCGGACTGAACAAGCTGGATTACAACAAAAGCTATTGGCCCGAACGCATTCAAAGTGTGCATGATGCGGAGATTCTTCAATGGCTCGAGCAGCATTTGTACCTGGTTACCCTGGGGCCGCGTGAAAGCGATTTCCGGGTTTTATCGGAAGTGCATACCAGTGCCGAAGGCGCCCAAATGCTCGCCGAGGCGGCCGAGGCTTGTTGGGATGCCATTTTAGCCCGGGATTTAACGGCGTTTGGGCGGCATTTTCGCGCCTCCTTCGAAGCACAGGTGGCTATGTTTCCCTTGATGGCCGATGCGGGCATCTATCAAATGATTGAACGATACAAAGACATTGCCCTGGGCTGGAAACTAAGCGGCGCGGGCGGCGGCGGGTATTTGGTCCTGGTTAGCGAAAAGCCTATAGAGCGGGCAATTCAGTTGAAGATTCGGCGGCGGGAGGGGTATTAGTTTTGATTTTGCGCGCCAGACCGTGAAAACGCAACAAATGATCGGGAAAGGCTTCGTTGTACACGCACAACACCAGGGTATTTCGCTGACCTGCGCCCGTTTGAAATAATATTTTGATTGGGTTGTGGATGTAGCCTTGTTCGGAAAACATTTGCAACTGCGGTGCGCGCGGTTTTCGAAACAGTTTCAGGTCGTCGGCGGTTGCAGGGATGGGCACATTGCCGTAACCTTCTTCGCGCAAAAACTGTTTTACCATTTCGTACGTATACGCCAGCTTTGCGCCGGTAAAAACCGTGCGGTATTCCCAGCCGTCGCAGGCGCCTCCAAGGTAATTGCTACCGGCCTCGGGAAATTGAACGCGCATGGGAACATGCGGCCCCGTGTCGGGAGCATCGGGCCGTATTTCAAGCGATTCATCGAAACCAAATTCGTCGTACACTGCTGTTGAAAAGTTTTGCACAAAAGTAAGCGTTTCGTTTGTAATTTTTAACACATTTTGTTTGTATTGTTAAGGAATAAACAAAGTGTTCAGACCGTAAAGCATGAATATTCACATTTTAACGATTGGCGACGAGTTGTTGATAGGCCAAATCGTAGACACCAATTCGGCCTGGATGGGCCAACAACTGAACCTGAACGGGATGCGGGTGACTGGTAAAAGCGCCGTGGGCGACACCAAAGAAGCCATCCTGGAAGGTGTGGAACAGGCAGGGCGGAACGCCGACGCGGTAATCATGACCGGCGGATTGGGTCCCACCAAAGACGACATCACCAAAAAGACCCTGGCCGAGTGGTTTCAGTCGGAAATGGTGTTTCATCCCGAAACCTATGAACGGATTGAGGGCTATTTTACCAAAGTAGGCCGCGCCATTCCGCCCGCCATGCGCGACCAGGCAACACTTCCCGAAAAAGCGCTTGTTTTGCCCAACAAAGTGGGTACCGCGCCCGGCATGTGGTTCGAAAACGCCGGTAAAGTATACATCTCTCTGCCGGGCGTGCCTTTCGAAATGGAATATCTGATGCAAGCCGAGGTGATTCCGCGCTTAAAACAGCGTTTCGAGGCCCGGCCCATTCTCCACCGCACCTTGCTCACGGCCTGCGAAGGTGAAAGCAACATTGCCCGGCGCATCGAAGCCTTTGAGGATCAATTGCCCGAAAATATCAAGCTCGCCTACCTGCCCGCGCTCGGGCAAGTGCGCCTGCGCCTGACCGCCACCTGGCCCGGTCCAATCGTCGAAGATGCCGAGCAACAATTGGCCGCTCGGCTCGATGCCCAGAAAGCCGCCCTGACTGCTTTGATACCCGATTTGATCTATGGCGAAGAAAACACCAGTCTGGCTGAAGTGGTTGGACAACTGCTGTTGCAAAAAGGAAAAAAATTGGGCACTGCCGAAAGCTGCACCGGCGGGTATGTGGCCCATTTAATAACAAGCATTCCCGGCGCCTCGGCTTATTTCCCGGGCTCGGTGGTGACGTATTCCTATGAAATGAAGCACAAATTGCTGGGCGTGCCAAATGCCTTGTTGCAGCAATATGGCGCCGTAAGCAGCGAAGCCGTACAAGCCATGGCCCTGGGCGCGCTGGATGCCCTGGGCGCCGATGTGGCGCTGTCTATTTCGGGCATTGCAGGCCCCGACGGCGGCACCCCCGACAAACCCGTGGGCACCGTGTGGATGGCCGTAGCCGACCGCACGCGCGTAGTAGTGGAAAAACACGTATTTGGCCGCGACCGGCTGAAAAACATCCAACTCACCGGTACCTACGCCCTGAACCTGGTGCGCAAGTTTTTGCTCGAATCCTGATTATGCTCGACATCCGAACGTATTACCGGCACACCCGTTTCGATTACCGCACCATCTGGAACAACCGCGACAACCTGGCGGTGCATTTCGGGTATTACGACGAACATGCCGACAAGCACAACGATGCGTTGAACAACATGAACCGGGCCATGGCCGATTTGGCGGGCATCCAGCCCGGCGAAAAGGTGCTCGATGCAGGATGTGGCATGGGCAGCGCCTGTTTTTGGCTGGCAAAGCACCGGCAAGCCCTGCCTACCGGCATCAGCATTGTGCCCGAGCAGATTGCCGATTGCCTGCGTGAAAAGAACAGGCGCAAAGCCGAAACGGTGCAGTTTGTCACCGCCGATTATCTGCACACCCCCTTTCCAGATGCCGCCTTTGAGGTGATATGGGCCTGCGAAAGCCTCTGCCACGCCAAAGACAAGTCTGAATTTTACCGCGAAGCCTACCGCCTGCTCAAACCCGGCGGCCGCCTCGTATTGGCCGAATACCTGCGCAGCGCCCGCCCCGTAACCGAAAAAGGCGAGCAATTGCTGGCAGCATGGCTGCGGCCCTGGGCCATTCCCGACATTGATACTTTGGAAGAACACCGCGCCCACGCTTTAACCGCCGGTTTTCAAAGCGCTGAAATACAAGATGTTACCCCACGTGTGCGCGTGTCCCTGCGCAACCTGCACGAACTCTGCACCCAATGGCTGCCCATTGGCAGGGTATTCAAGTTTTTCGGAATTGTAAACGACATTCGGTTGAACAATGTGCGGGCATCCATCCGCCAATACGAAGCCCTGGAGGAAGGCGCCTGGTATTACGCGATGGGGGTATTTCGAAAGTAAACCAGGATTCGCCGGATTTTGTGGATAAATCAGGATGGATTTCGGTGATTTCTAATGATTTCTAAAGATCGCTGTACCCAAAACCTGGCGTCGTGAAGTATAAAAAATGACACGGAGTTGCACAGAGGATACGGAGTTACACGGAGGGAATTTGAATATT
>JAGWYI010000386.1 GCA_018969455.1 Bacteroidota bacterium
CCGGAATTAAAAAAAGAACGGGTACCAACAAAAAGGCTGGAATCAAACGAAGATTGAAGCGTTGGTAAAACAGTATTAAAAGGCGGGGAGTAGTAAATTGCATAAAATCGGTTTTAAAACTACTGCAAGTATAGAAAATATCTGGATAAGGAATGCATGAATGGGTAGTTTAAACAATAAAAAACAAAAAGGCTGCTGCATGATATACATGCAACAGCCCAAATTAGGTCATTATATGGCTTAATAATAGCGTACCAATTCGCAATTAGTTAAAAGTATAGCGAACGGTCAACTGCGCCTGCCAGAATTGAGTCAAAGAAGTGCTCTTCTGGAAATTATCCGTCAACAAAATGGTTCTGCCATCCTTAACCTGAGTGGCCATACGGTATTTTGGAACACCATTGGCATCCACGCTGCGGTAAGTCAACGGACGGTCAGTTGTCAGGAAGTTATTAACCCCCCATTTGTTGTTCAGCAGGTTTCCAACATTCAAAACATCGAAACGAACCTGGAATGCATTGCGCTTTCCTCCAATCTTCAAATAGAAGTCTTGCGATACAGAGAAGTCGAAGCGGTGCAACCATGGGAACAACAAACCATTGCGTTCAGCATATTTACCACGACGATCTTTCAGGTAAGGGTCATTGTTGATGTAGGCGTCCAAAGCAGCAGCCTGAACAGCAGGAGTGGCAACCAAGGTGTCTTTTACGCCCGCTGAGTTGGTATTGATGATGTTGAATTGCTCGAAAGTCAAATCCGTTGCTTTGTTCGGAACGAAAATCAAATCGTTGTTGTTTACGCCATCACCGTTCATATCACCTGCATAAGCATAAGAAGCACGGCCAGAACGTTCACCTACATAACCCAAAGACAGGGTGGTTGCTCCGCCAAAATTGCCGCCATATGCAATGCGATAGTTCAACATGGCTACGATGCGATGTGGAATATCCTGATCAGCAAAAGTCAGACCCAGCTTGTTGTTGCCGTTTACGGAACGAGCGCCGGTCCAAGAACCTGAGGCGATAGAACCTGCTGACATGTAGTTTTTGGCTACACTGCGTGTGTAAGCAACCATACCGTACAAACCATTGTGCATTGGATACTCCAACTTAACAGTTCCGCTGTAGTAGTATGCGCCATTTTTGGTATTCAAAATTGCGGCAGTAGAAATGTTGTCGTTGATCCGGATGGCATTGGTGAAGTTGGAACCTGTCAAACCTGAACCTGGGAAACGTGAACGGGTATCTGGACCTGTAAATTGAGCAGTTGCTGGCTCCAGGTTGGCATTGAAGTAGTTCACAGAGTTCAAGTAGCTGTTGTACAAACCTTCCAAGGTCAACACAAAACCAAATGGCAATTTTTGGTCGATCGCGATGTTTGATTTCCAAACTTGTGGGTATTTGTAATTTGGATCGGTAGCAGCGATGTCGAAGGTTGTCGGCAAGGTTGGGGTTGCAGGGGTATACTTCTTAGGCGCATCTGGCGTGAAAGCATACTTGGTGGTGTTGTTCTGCTGGATAAAGCCGGTCAACACACCGTTGTTACCAATTTGGTTAGACAGGAACACATAGGGAGGACGGCCAGTGAAAATACCCGATCCACCGCGGATTTGGGTCTTTTTGTTTCCAAAAACATCCAGGTTGAAACCCAAACGTGGTTCAAAAAGGATTTTGGTTTCTGGAAGTTTGCCGGTGCTGATTTTGTATCCAGTGCGGTTGCTTCCTTCGTTGTCGATGTATTGCTGGTTGTCTACTGTACTATTAGCCAGACTCGTTTGGGCAAACCAGATTGCGCTTGCACGCAAACCTACTGTAACTTTCAGGTTTTTAGAAACCTGATACTCATCCTGACCATAAACATCGGTACGATTGGCTTTCAGAATTTGCAAAGGTTCGGCAGCGCCTGGCAGGGCAGAGTAACGCAGCTGGAACAGGTTCAATTTAACTGGAGAAGTGTCGGCAGTTGAATTGGCTGCCGCATAAAAATCAGCCAGAGAGTTGAACACATATACACCGTTAGAGGCTGGGAAGAACAAATTTTCAGAGCGGTAGTACTCATAGTTGGCTCCAACCGTAACGGTGTGCTTGTTCAGGTATAAAGAAACGTTGTCGGTAAAGTGCGTAGTGGCGTAGTTCAATTTGTTGCTTGGTGTAAATGGATCAAAACCGGCGCCAATGTAAGTGCGGCCATCTTTCAAAATGTCGATGGTGGGGAACAACGCACCCTTGTACTGGCGGTCTTCGTTTTGGTAGTCATAACCGGCAATGAATTTGTTGGAAATGCGATCACCAAAAGTAGAGTTCAACTCGGCTACAATCGAACGGGTATTGTCACCAATCAGGTAGCCTGAGTTTTCATAGGCCATTGCATCCACACTCAGGGTACGGCTACCGAAACCGGCAGAGTTCGAGTTGGAAATTGGCTGGTCTGATACAGAATTGTGGTGTGTATAGCGCAATGTCAATTTGTGGGCATCGCTGATGTTGTAATCCAAACGCGCCAGGAATTTGTCAGACTTAACGGCATAATCAAAAGCTTCATATGCGCCTGTTTCATAGCCGTATTTTTCTTTCAAGAAGGAGCTCAATTGATCCAGGTCTGATTTCAAAACACGGGTTTTGATGCCAGAGTTGGTAGAACCATCAGCGATAAACTGAGTGGCAGGAGATACACGGCGTTCGCGTTCGTAGCTTACGAAGTAGAACAATTTATTTTTGATGATTGCTCCGCCCAAACGCGCACCCAAAATGTTGTTGTTAAATTTGGTCAGTTTGGTTTTTTTGCCAAAATAATCTTCACGGCCCTGGAAAATTTTGCTGGTGTCGCGGAAACCATAGTAAACAGAACCCGAAACCTCGTTGGTACCAGAACGTGTTACTGCGTTGATGCCTGAACCGGTAAAGCCAGATTGACGTACATCAAATGGCGCAACGTTTACCTGAATTTCTTCAATCGCATCGAGGGAAATCGGGGTTGTACCTGTCCGACCACCTGCGTTTGCATCGTTACCCAAACCGAAACCGTTGTTGAATACAGATCCGTCAATGGTGAAGTTGTTCAAACGGGAATCCTGACCACCGAAAGAACGACCGTTACCATTGGCGTTGTATTTGGTAACTTCTGAAATAGAACGGCTGCCAATTACTGGAACTGAAACGATTTGATCTTTTGAAAAGGTAGATGCAGCACCTGTACGCGCAGAACTGAACAGGTCAGAACGGTTGGCCGTAACCACCGCTTCTGTCAGCGTTACACCCGACTCTGCCAATACAACATTTGCACTGGTTTCGTTACCCAAAGTGGTGTACAGGTTTTCAATGGTTTGTGACTCGTAACCCGTGTAGCTCACAACTACTGTGAAAGGACCGCCTACCCGAACAGCAGGCAACACATAACGACCTGCACCGTTGGTAACGGTACCATAACGGGTACCAGAAGGCGTGTGTGTGGCAACAACTGTGGCGCCAACAAGGGCCTCACCTTTGTTGTCTTTTGCTTCACCGCTGATAACCGCGGTAGTAACTTGCGCAAAAGCGCTCATGCTGGAAAGCAGAAAAGCAAGTACCACGAAGCTGCGCAAAACCGCAGTCAGGCCTTGTTTGCATAGTAATGCATGTTTCATACAGAAAAGAATTGGATTTAATGAAAAAGCAAAGAAAATTCGGAGGCAAAGGTAAAATCGGCATGTTAACTTCCTATTAATTTTTCGTGATTCGACTTTCCTGGAATAAACGAACTACAACACTGGCAGGTTTTTCCCTATTTTTGCCCTTCATTAACCGATTCTTTGTTTTATTTACGTTCCACAACATCACATTTTACCATGAAAAAAACGCTGTTTGTTCTCAGCTTCCTGCTTCTGGCCATCCTCCGTGCCGAATCCCAGATTGTGATCACTGAAATTATGTATAATCCGCCAGAATCTGGTGTGGATTCTCTGGAATACATCGAACTGTACAACAACAGCAACGCCGCTGTTAATATGGAAGGCTGGTCGCTCTTCGGTGTTACCTTTGTTTTCCCTGCTTACACCCTCCAGCCAGGCGCTTATGTTGTAACTGCGGTAAAACCCGCTGCTATCCAAAATGTATTCGGAAAAACGGCCCTGGCATGGACTGGGGGCGCCCTCACCAATGGCGGCGAAACCATCAAAGTACTCAACCCTGCCGGTGGGGTAATCGATGAGGTTACTTATTCCAATATGGCGCCATGGCCGCTCGAAGCCAATGGCAACGGCGCTTCTTTGGTGCTTTGTGACCCCAATGCCGATAACAGCAATGTGGCCAACTGGCAAGCCGCTACTACTTCCATTGGCAAAACAATCAATGGCAAAGAAGTAAAAGCCAATCCAGGTTCCGCTTCACTTTGCAGCGGTTCTACCGTCCTCTCGGCTACCAACGACAATGTGAACGTAACATCCGGTGTCAGCAAAAACATCGCGGTATTGAGTAATGACCTGACACCTAACCCCGT
>JAGWYI010000387.1 GCA_018969455.1 Bacteroidota bacterium
GCATTTTTAGGCATGCCCAACAAAGCGGTGGGCGCCAAATAGGCCGAAATATCCTGTCCGGGCAGGAATTGATCCATATCCAGGGCAGCCTGGTACAATTTCACAGCCCCTTTGCCGACTGCATCACCCACCAAACCGCGCAAATCTTCCACTTTTCGGTTGTTGATCAGCGGACCAAAATCGACCGTGGGCGCTTCGGTGGCGCCTGCGTCTGTCAACAAGGGGTGCCCGATTTTTAAATTTTTCACAACAGACAAGTATGTATCCAAAAATGCCGGAAACAAATCGCGCTGAATCACCCAGCGCACATAAGCGGTGCAGCGTTGTTTGCCATATTCATATCCTTTTTTTATTTGGGTCGCCAGATCGGGCCATTGGCTGTAATCCCATATCCCATACGCGTTCACGCCTTCCATTTCCAGCATGTGGCGCTTGTGGTTGTCGATCAAACTCAGGGAAATGCCCCGGCCATGGCTTTTGCCACCCACATACGACATGGCTGCAATTTCGGGGCTTTGGATCAAAGCATCACTCAGTTCGCCGCCCGATCCGCTGATGAGGGTAAAAGGCAAACCTTCGCGCCGCGCCAGCGCGACAGACAAAGACAACGTATACAAACCGCCATCGGTAGGCACTTTGGCAATTACGCTGTTGCCGCACAAAGCCTGCACCGACATCGCATGCATCAATACGCTCATGGGATAGTTCCAGGAAGCGATGTTGCTTACCAGCCCAAGCGGCGGGCGACCGTTCATAAATGCTTCTGTATGTTCCAGATACCACCGAACACCCTCAATGCAGCGATCTACGCTGGTGCGTGCCTGCAACACCGGCTTGCCGATTTCCCAACACAACAAATAAGCCAGCAAATCGCGGTGCGCTTGCAGGGCATCCATAAAGGCCTTGATTTTCTCCAGACGAACCGTATACGAAAGTTGTTTCCAGGCGTCGAATTCGGCCGCAGCGGCTGCAACGGCTTTTTTACCTTCCGCCGCGTTCAACATGGGCAAATAACCCAGTTGCGTACCGTCTACCGGTGAAAAAATGGGGCGGCCGTTGCCCGGGTTTTTCCACGCGCCGGCAATGTGGTTGAGTACACGCCCGTTGGCACTGTCGAAGATTTCAGGCGCAATGGATTGGACCTGCTTAGTGAGCACCGACCACTCGGCGGATGGAAGAATGATTTTAGACATGCGGCTTCGTTTTTTGATTCCTTGCCAACGAAGGTAAGGCAAGCAAATGATCCTGAATTGTCTGCCAACGGATAAATAAAGAAATATTAATACGCCCTTTATTTAAACGGCCCTTTTTATACAAAATCCAGCAACTCAAACCGACTTCCCAAAACAGCATCCGCGTCGGCGCCAAGCCATTTCTGCAGCACAGTGGCATAAATTTGCCTGAAATCTACCTCAAATGGCACATCGCCGTCGTTCAATTCCAACAAATCGGGCATGGCGTTGAGCATACCCTGCTTTTTCAAACCGCCACCCATCAAAAACAGGTTGTTCGCCGCACCATGGTCGGTGCCACCACTGGCATTTTGCGCCACGCGCCTGCCAAACTCCGAAAAACTCAGGATCAGCACATCTTTCCAGCGGCCGTTGGTTTGCATATCCACTGAAAAGGCCTTTATAGCCTCATCCAGCACAGTAAACAGCCGTTTTTGTTGCCCATCCTGATTGACGTGGGTGTCGAAACTGCCGTGTGAAACATAATAAACCGCGGTGTTCACATCCGATAAAATCAGGTTTGCAATGGTTTTAAAATCCTTCCCGAGCGGGGTGTCGGGATAGACGCTTGCAAAATCGCGTTTCTGCGCGTGCGCGTGCAGGTATTCGGCCGAATTGAGCGTTTCCGACATGGTTTTGTACAAATAAGCCACGGGCGCATCCTCGGCGTAAGTCGGATGATTTTGTAAATAATCCTGAAAATAAGGGCTTTTTGTCGTGTCGTACAGGCGTTTCACATCCTGCAAAGCCAGTCCTTTCACTTTTTCACCTTTGAGGGCCATGCTCAGGGTTTCATCGATTTCGAGCGCTGCGGTGGGTGGGCAGGCGCCTTTGCACTGCGCATCGAGGTAACGCCCGATCCAGCCGCTGTTCCAATATACATCGGATGGGCTGGCGCTGTGCCAGATGTCCATGCTGCGGAAATGCGATCGATCGGGGTTGGGGTAGCCCACCCGGTTCAATATTGCCAGACTGCCATCGTCGAACAGCCCCTTCATGCCTGCCAATGCCGGATGCAAGCCCGCCTGATCGTCGAGCGCAAGCGCCTCCGCGCGCGGGATGGCCAAAGAATCGCGCTCCCGGTAATAGATGTCGTTGCGAAAGGGGATAACGGTATTCAGACCGTCGTTCCCGCCGCTTAATTGCAGCAAAATCAATATTTTACCCTGATTGGGCAAGGCGCCCTGCGGGCTCAGGCTTTTCAAAAAGCGCGGCATCCACAAGGCTGTGGTAGCCAGCGTACTATTTCTCAGAAATTCCCTGCGGTTCAACATGTTGTATTTTTTTAATTTAAATTAGCATAACTGATATTCAGGCGTGGCCATCAATTGCACCATCAGGCTCTCAATTTGGGCGTTGCGGCTTTCCCTGCGTGTATGCCGTTGCAACACTGCTTCCGGCGTTGTTGCATTTGGACATTGCCACAAACATTTACAAATGCCCTGCATCAAATCGGCATCAGAAAAAGTTTGAAAACGGGGATAAACGGCATCCCAATGCACCTGGGCCGACAATTTGCGCGCAGCACCGGCATCTGCCTTGCCCCCTTGCACATCGTCGTCGGTTTTGCCTTGCGCGAGTTGCCCGCCGAGCGTGAGCAATTGCGGCAGGCGCAAGCGGATCATGAGGGAAGAACTGTCGATCCAGTTTTTGCCGCCCGGCCAGCCGGCTACATTGGGCGGGAGAAATAAAATTTGTCCCAGTACTTTTTGAACCATCAATTGTGCTGCAGGATTGTCGAGGGTAAAGGGCATCATGCGCCGCATACCCACCCACAATTCGATGGGCGATTTGATTTTAGCACCGATACAATCGGCTGCATAAAACCAATCGCTGTTTGCAATCGCATCGAGCAGGGCCATGATGTCGTATTGGCTGTTGTAAAACTTAGTGGCCAGCGCCTCGATGCGGTCTTCGGGCGCCTGCTCGTCGTGTACCAGAAAACGGTACAATTTTCGGGTAATGAAGCGCGCTGTTTGTTTTTGTTCCAGTAAAACATCAAGTACCGCATCGCCATCCAGATTGCCGGTTTTGCCCAAAACCGTCTTTTCGTCGGCATCGTGTTGAAATTTGCGCAGCACAAATTCGCCATTGGGTCGGAAGCCCCAGCCGGTGAAAGCGCGGGCGGCTTCCTGCACGTCTTTTTCGGTGTAATGTCCGCGGCCCAGGGTGAAAAGTTCCATCACTTCCCGGGCGAAGTTTTCATTCGGGTGTTGTTTTTTATTTTGCTGGTTGTTCAGAAATGCCAGCATGGCTGCGCTTTTGGATACAGCCCGCAGCAAATCGCCGAAATTACCCAGTGCATTTTGGCGGATGACATCCAGCAATTGTTGTTGATAATAGATGTTCAAATTGCGGCTGGCAAAATGCCCATGCCAGAAAAACGCCATTTTTTCACGCAATTGGGCTTTGGTTTGCACCATTTCATCCAGCCACACCAGATTCAACTGTTTCAAATCCTCCCGGCTGCGTTGTCGGATCATTTTTTTCTGGTCTTCATCCAGGTTTTCACGGTCCAGGGCAATTCGATCCCGGAGCCCGGTTTTCAGGCCATCCAGCATGTCGTCTACCACGGCAATGGCCTGCGTCGGGTTTGCGGCTTCGGTTTTAAGTTGCGCCCAGGCAGATTTCGGGTTCAAATGCGCCCAGCTGTTCCAATCTTGCACGGAAGGACCAAAGCCCATGCGCCACAACAGGTGTTGAATTTGGATTTGACTCATGGTTTTAAAAAATTTAAGGGCAAATGCGGTTAAAAAAAATAACGCTTCTTTGACGCATGGGCGCATGCGGCGTTTAATGCTTGCCGTAACTTTGGGCAGATTTAACCTTATGACAACAATTGCATGAAAAACATTGCCATTCTTACCGGCGGCGATTCTGAAGAGCGGGTAATTTCTTTGAAAAGTGCGCAGGTGGTTGCAGCTGGGTAGCGGAGCAGGAACCTAATATTGTGACAAACTTTTTTTTATCTTGTTTTGCAAGTTGTTAAAATAACTCCGGCGAGAAAGCTCTGCTTCTTCACTAATTCTGATGCACTTTGTCCTTAGTTTTCTCATCCATGTTAAGGTGTAATCAAATAATTTTTCGTTCCCATTAAACATAAAATTAGGGTCATCATAAACAATAGAGTTGGCCACACCTAAGTGTTTGATTTTCAATTGATGTATTTTTAATATATTTGCGTCAAAAACATGAAAACCCGGCATACAGAGTTGCGAAATGAACGGCAATGGAAATCTG
>JAGWYI010000388.1 GCA_018969455.1 Bacteroidota bacterium
GCTGCTACTGAAAGAAAAAGGGTAAAAATTAAAATTTGCGTTTTCATAAATGTTATGTCATTATAAGTATTTACAAAGGTGCCATTGGCATATCCATACTTGGCGGTCACAAAAATACTCACTCTTTCCCTTCCAATTGCCCTTTAATTTCCTTTACAATTTCCCATCCCAAACATTCAGTCTCTTTTTGGTATCCATCCAGGTACAACCAGGTGAATTTTTTGGTCGATTTCCAAACATTCATCATGGGCTGTTCTTCGTTGCGGATCACGCCGGCTCCTTCGCTGATCACCTGATTGTTTTCCTTCACCAGGTAATCATATTCCAGGTTGATGGGGTAAGGCTTGATGCTTTCTTCACTGCCCGTTGCATAGGAAAAGACTAAAAAAACGGTATAACCTTTGTTGGTGTACAGAAACTTCCCGGGTACCTGTTTTAAATTGATTTCCAATCTTTTACCGGCCAGCCATTCCTTTACATGCAGGCTGTCGGCGGCCGCATAGATGCTCTTTCTTAAATAATTGTTCTTGACATTGGAATTGAGTTCCCATTCAATGGTAGAATTCCAGCCCCAATATAAAATGGCAGGAATGAACTTGAATTTCAACTGTTTGCAATCGTTTTCGGCTGACCGGGCAGGTGCCGCGTTTACCTGTAGCCAGTCTTTCGGCGATGGTGGGGTGCGGTAGGGCTTTACTTTTTGATCTATAAACGTTGCGTATTTTTGGTTGGTTACGCAATTGGTAAACAGCAGTCCCAAAAATGCGAAGAAGAGGAGTTTTTTCATTTTTTAATGAAGTTCTAGTTTTAACGATAGGCATTTAGTCCTCCAACCAATCAAATAAGTATCGCTCGTCGTATTCGATTTCAAATTTTTGTAAAAACTCCATGTATTCTTCCTGAAAGGTTTTTTTGTGGTGGTGCGCTTCCTGGTTAAGAATGTATTGATAAACATCGCTTATTTGTGAATGCGCGTACGAAAAAGCGCCATATCCTTCCTGCCATTGAAAGCGTTTGTCTACATATTTTTGTTTATTTATAAAGTTGGTAGTGTTGTTTTTGATATCGCGTACCAATTCAGAAATGGACATTGAGGGCTTTAATCCAACAAATACAAGCACGTGATTTTCAACGCCATTTATAATGATCGACTTTTGACCTTTGCCTTTGATGATACCCGCCATATATTTGAAAACTTCATCGCGCCAAGGTTTTTGCAAGAGGTTTTCACTCCCTTTTACCGCGAACACATATTGAATGTAAATTTGTGTGTAGGTTCCTGCCATATATATATATAAGATCATAGCAATCCAACCCCTACTACCATCAAAGATATGAATTCACCTGCAAATCTAAAAAGAAGCCCAACAAATTTATAAGGCCAATACAAACATCACAAACCTGACAATATATTATCCCAAAAATCAAAAGCGCATCCCTAACCCCGAAATGATGACAATGAAAAACGCACCCCAACCCCGAAGGGGTGATAATATTATAAAAACCCCCAAACCCCACCTTTCCTACCGCCCTAGCCCCCTTTCCCAAAAAATAATTTTAAGAATATAGATAACTATATACGTTATTTTCCTAAATTTGCCTCATACAAAACGGGTACGGCTTGGTAAAAAGGCCAATGCCATTTGGTATATTTGTTTTAAAATTCATTTTTCACGCACTACTTGCACAATATGACCATGCAAATCAAGTCTTTCGAACAATATCAAAGCGAATATGCCCGCAGCGTAGCCGATCCCGAAGGTTTTTGGGCCGAACAAGCCGCTTCTTTCCAATGGCGCAAGCCCTGGAAAAAAGTGTTGAAATGGAATTTTCGCACCGCTGATACCAAATGGTTTGTGGGTGGAAAACTCAACATCACCGAAAATTGCCTCGACCGCCACCTCGAAACCCGCGGAAAACAGGTCGCCATCCTCTGGGAACCCAACGATCCGAAAGGAAAGGTTCGGAAAATCACCTACAAGCAACTCCATGGCTTAGTGGGCCAGTTTGCCAATGCCCTGAAGGCACAAGGGGTGAAAAAAGGCGACCGCATTTGCATTTACATGCCGATGACGCCCGAACTCGCCATCGCCGTGCTCGCCTGCGCGCGCCTGGGCGCCATCCATTCCGTGGTTTTTGCCGGATTTAGCGCCGTTTCCCTGGCCGACCGCATCAAAGATGCCGAAGCATCGTTGGTGCTTACATCCGATTACAATGCCCGGGGCGCTAAAAATATCCCGGTAAAACAGGTGGTGGATGAAGCGCTGGCCATGGGTTGCGATTCGGTGAAAACGGTGATTGTACACCAACACACCGGCGATCAGGTGCAATGGACCGAAGGCCGCGACATCTGGTGGCACGATGCCGTTGCCGGCAAACGCAAATCCTGCAAAGCGGCCCAAATGGACAGCGAAGACCCGCTGTTTATCCTGTACACCTCCGGATCAACCGGAAAGCCCAAAGGCGTGGTGCACAGCACCGGCGGATACATGGTATATGCCGAGTATACCTTCCGCAATGTGTTCCAGTATCAAGACGGCGATGTGTACTGGTGCACGGCCGATATTGGCTGGATCACCGGCCACTCCTACATCATTTACGGCCCCCTGTTGGCGGGTGCAACTTCCCTCATGTTTGAAGGTGTGCCCACCTATCCCGATGCCGGCCGCTTTTGGGATGTGATCCAAAGACATAAAGTCAATATTTTTTATACGGCGCCAACGGCCATTCGCGCCCTCATGGCAGCCGGCGATCAATTCATCCACAACCGCCGCATGCCTTCGCTGCGCGTACTTGGCACCGTGGGCGAACCCATCAATGAAGAAGCCTGGAACTGGTACAACACCAAAGTGGGCAAAAAACGCTGCCCCATTGTAGATACCTGGTGGCAAACCGAAACCGGCGGTATTTTGATTACGCCCATTGCAGGCATTACACCCCTCAAACCCTGCTTCGCCACCTTGCCCCTGCCCGGCATCCAGCCCTGCCTGGTAGACGCCAACGGACATGAAATAGAAGGAAACGACGTAGAAGGCATGCTGTGCATCAAATTCCCCTGGCCTTCCATCATCCGCACCACTTACGGCGACCACGAGCGCTGCCGACAAACGTATTTTGCCACCTTTAAAGACAAATATTTCACCGGCGACGGCGCCCGCCGCGACGAAGACGGCTATTACCGCATCATTGGCCGCGTGGATGATGTCATCAATGTTTCCGGCCACCGCATCGGCACGGCAGAAGTGGAAGATGCCATCAACAAAACCCCGCATGTGGTGGAATCTGCTGTGGTGGGTTATCCGCACGACATCAAGGGACAAGGCATTTATGCGTATGTGATTGTGGAAACAGCCATTGAAAACATCGCTGAATTCCGCAAAACCATCCTCGATACCGTAAGCAAAGAAATCGGCCCCATCGCCAAGCCCGACAAAATACAGGTGGTGCCCGGTTTGCCCAAAACACGTTCCGGTAAAATCATGCGGCGCATCCTGCGCAAAATCGCAGAAGGGGACACGTCCAATTTAGGGGATATTTCCACATTGTTAAACCCCGAAGTAGTGGAAGACATTAAAAATGGTGCCCGTTAGGGACAGGTCTTTACCTGTCTCAATTTTGTGTGCCCAACATATCCCCATGCGCAATGGCAGAAACAAGCCCTGATATCCCCATCCCAATCGAATAAACTGAAAGAACCGCATAACACACAATTTTCCCTCCGGTTTTAAAGGTGGATTAGAGTCCAGAAAGGTCGAATATTCCATGGGCGATTTAAACTTTACTGTTCAATTGAATTTTTCGATTTTTTTCTGCCTTTTTAGGGTAAAAACGATTTTTGGCGGGTAGTTTGCTACATGAATTTGTAATGCTTCCGAAAGATCGGTATGGCTGAATCAGATACATGGACGCCAATTTTTACTTTAATACTTTTTCAATCCCGGTAATCCTCGCAGGCTTTATCACGCTTGCACTGGGGCTTATGGCGTATGGAAAAGGCAACAAGCAGGGAGAATTGTATTTCTCTTTTTTGATGTTTGCCTGTTTCGGATATTCCGTGTTTTACACCCTTGAAATAAGCAGCATTTCCTTGCCTTGGATGACCGTTTTCATCATGCTGGAATATACAGGCGCTACACTTTTGGGTCCGTTCCTGTTGCTGTTTGTGCTCAATTACACCCTGCGTTTCAACTGGATCAATCGACGGGTTCTTTTTTTGTTATTTTTCATCCCGGCCATCCATTTATTGCTGGTGTTTACCAACCCGCTGCATCACCTGTTTTATGTGAGTTTTGTCAAGGTAAACAACGGTTACTATATTGCTGCAGATTCGGAAAAGGGCATTTTCTATTGGACGCATCAGGCCTATTCGGTACTCATGGTGCTCATCAGCAATTTGTTGCTGGTGCGGATGTTGTTCAATATACCGCGGGCTTATCTCAGCCAGGTATTGATCGTGTTGCTGGGTTCGCTT
>JAGWYI010000389.1 GCA_018969455.1 Bacteroidota bacterium
GGCTGCAAATGCACCCGGATGCCGGGTATTTCGACCGTTTTTTGTTTGAAAACATGAATTCGGGCGGATATTATACTGTGTACCCGCCTGTGTCGCAGGCGATTTTTGCCTTTGCTGCTTTTTTCGGACAAACCCGTCTCCACCTTGCGGTTTTTTTGATAAAAATAATTCTTTTCTGTTTCGAATTGGGCAGTTTGTACTGGATACACCGTTTATACGGCAAAAAGGCAGTACTTGTTTACGCCCTGAATCCACTGGCGATTGTCGAAATTACGGGGAATTGCCATTTTGAAGGAGCCATGCTGTTTTTTTTGCTGGCCTCCCTGGGGACTTTGGAACAAAACAAAAAAGGTTTATCCGCTGTATTGCTGGCCCTTTCAATTGCCTCCAAACTGATTCCATTGCTTTTTTGGCCCCTTATCTGGCGAAAAATGGGCTTAAAAAATGGGTTTATCTACCTGGCCCAGGCAGGTGTTTGGGTGTTCCTGCTTTTCCTGCCTTTAATCAGAGGGGATCTGATGTTGCACATGGCAAGCAGCATTAATTTGTATTTTCAACAATTCCAATTTAATGCCAGCAGTTATTACCTGGCTGTTCAAATCGGATATTGGAAAACGGGTTGGAACATTGGCTCCAAAATCGGGCCCTGGCTGGCGGTCGCGGTGTTTTTGGGTATTCTGTTTTTAACATTTATACAAAAAGACGGCCAACAAAAACGCGGGATTCGATTTGAAACTGCGTTGTTGCTCGCCGCCTTCTTGCATTTGTGCATGGCTACCACGGTGCATCCCTGGTATGTGTTATTGCCTTTGGCGCTGAGCCTTTCAGGCAACTGGTGGTTTCCGGTATGCTGGTCTTTTCTGGTTGTATTTTCCTATTCGCACTATTCAAATGGTATTTACCTTGAAAAATACCCCTGGATAGTGGCAGAATACTTCCTGCTTTATTTGATTTTCCTGGTAGAGATGTTTTTGCGAATTAGCGGTCGATGGTTACATCGCCCGTAAGCGTTTCAATTGTTCCATCCAAAAATTCTACCTGGGCCACCCATACGAATACCGCCGGATTCAGGTCGGATCCTTTGAATTTGCCATCCCAGCCCAAAGATTCATCATTCAGTCCGATATGCTCCACGGCATACAATTCAGTGCCCCATCGGTCAAAAATTCGGAGAAAGTGAATTTCCTTTACCCCTTTCCCGTACAAGGTAAATCTGTCGTTTTCACCGTCTCCATTGGGTGAGAAAATATTGGGTGCATAGATGTCGCGCCGTTTTTGAATGCGGATCTGGACGCTTGCTGTCGCCGTGCAGCCGATCAGATCATGCACAGTGACGGCATATTTGATGTTTTTAAACGGACGCGTAAAAGGGTTTGGACACTTGTCGCACGACAGATATTCGGCTGGCGTCCAGGTCCAGCCACCAATCTGGTTGGTTAACAGGTTGGTATTGGGCGCAAGTTGAATGGAATCGCCGAGATCCAGCACTTCCAGCTGGTCAATTTGAAGGGTCGGGTAGACGGGTTCCTTCAATGTAGCCGATCGGGTTGTGCTGCATCCGTTGCCGTCGAGTACCGCCAGTGTATACGCGCCAGCGGGCATTTGGTTGAACGCTGCGCTTGCCTGGTAATTCTGGCCGCCATTGGCAGAATAGGTGTAGGGTGGTTCTCCACCGCTTACGGCTTCGATGTTCAGCGCGCCTTTTGGAGCTAAACAGGTCGGTTGGACGGTTTTTACCTCAAATACAGGGGGTAAAACTTCAAAAACCAGCACCGAATCCTGGTCGGTACAGCCATTGTTGGTATCCGTTACGGTGAGTTTGTAGGCGCCGGGTTTGTCGACATTGGGTTGGGGGCTGTTTTGACCGCTGACAAAATGCCCTTGCGGGCTTGTCCAGGCATACGCGAGCGTACCCGAGGAGGGGCTGCTGCCAGCCAAAACCGCCACTTTGTCGTTGCAGTTTAACTCTGCCGGAGGTCCGGCTTCTGCGCCCGGACTGATGATGTTTTGAGAAACGGTTGTGCTTGCCGTACTGGTGCAGCCATTGGCTTCATCTGTTACAATCAGATTATATGTTCCTGTTTGGTTTACAACAGGAATGAGGCTGTTTTGGCCGCTTACAAACTGCCCGTTGGCACTGCTCCACACAGGGGTAAATCCGCTGGGCGGTTGGGTAACTACGCCGGTAATCGGCAAGGTAGTGACCGCACAAGTGAGCATGGCTGGGATTTGAATTTTAATAACGGGAGGATTTGTATTTTTATTGACCAGGGTATTAGCGGTAGCAGTACATCCATTGGTTTGGTCTGTAACAGTGATGGCGTATGTGCCGGGCACATCGACGGTGGGCGCGAGGGTAGTTCCGCCGTTCACAATATGGCCGTTGTTTGTATCCCAGTTGTACAAAAAACTGGTTCCAGCCGAGGAACCGGCGCCTGAAATGGCCACAATCGGATTTTTACAGGTAATGATGCTGGGGCTTTGCGCCTGTGCTGCCGGTTTCACGATATTTTGCGAGACGCTTACTGTTTGGATGCTGGTACAGCCGTTTTTGTTGTTTTGCACTTTAAGCTGGTAAATACCGGGTTTGTCGACATCAATATTGTTTGATGCGGCATTGGAAACAATGTGTCCGTTTTGGGTAGTCCATCCCGGGACAAAGCCTGTACTCGGGGTCGTAATGCTCGCGTTCAGGGTAACCAAGGTTTTGGTGCAGGTGAGTATGCCGGGTTGCGCAATCGCAAATACCGGTTTCAGGGTGTCGATGCTGATTTGTGTCTGCGCAGTTTCGCTGCAGCCGTTCAAGTTATTGGTAACCAGCAACTGGTAACTGCCGTTCTGGTTTATCACGGGGGTAAGGGTTGTTGCTTCCGACACCACCCCTGGGCCCGACCAGAGGAATTGCAGGGTACCGCCGTTGGTTGCGCTCGCTGTTCCGTGGAGGGTCAGGGTAGTTTTTGCACAAGTGAGGGTGTCTTTTGCGCCTGCGCTCACGACGGGTTTTGTGATATCCTGCAAAACGTTTACCGCTGAAACGGCGGTGCATCCATTGCTGTTGTTGTGAACTGTCAACAAATAAGTCCCGGGCTGATTGACAAGCGGTTGGAGGGTATTTGTTCCGGAAAGGATGTTTCCGCCTCCCTGGGTTGACCAGCTGTAACTGATGTTGGCGCCGCTGCTGCCCGATCCGTTTAAGTTGAATTGGGCCAATTTGCAGCTCAGCACGGGTGCAGTGCCTGCGGTAGCGATGGGAGCGTTTACATCATTAAATATTTGTACTGCATCGCTTGCGGTACAGCCATTTACCAGATTGGTAACGGTTAGGGTGTACAAACCCGCAGCATTGATGGAGGGCGTAGTGGAGTTTGCGCCAGACAAAATGTTGCCTCCCTGTGTCGCCGACCAATTGTAAACAACACTTGCGTTGCCGCTTCCGAACCCGTTTAATGACAGGGAATTGACAGCACAACTGAGGGTATCGTCGGCGCCGGCATTTGCCGAAGGCAGTATTTTATTCACCGAGACAGGAACCGTATGGGTGCTTGTGCAACTGTTCTGGGTATTTGTAACGAGCAACTGGTAGTTTCCGGCGGCGTCAACGGTGGGTTGAAGCGTATTGGCGCCGGATACCAGGTTGCCGCCGTTGCTGCTCGTCCATGCGTAGGTGTAATTCCCGGCTGGGCTCTGATTTTGCGCGTTGAGTGTAACTTGCGGCGCTTTGCACTTGATTGTATCCGGGAAACCGATGTTGAAAACAGGCTTTATGGTATCTACTGAAAGATTTGTACTTTGGGTATTGGTGCAACCATTAATCAGATTGGTAACAAGCAGCGTGTATTTTCCGGAAGCATTGACTGTTGGATTGAGTAAATTTGAACCGGAAAGGATGTTTCCGCCGTTGCCGGCTGTCCAGGAATAACTGAAATTACCGGGTAAAGACAGGTTTTGGGCCTGAATGGTTTGATCGGGATGGGCGCAGTCAATTTTTGCCGTCGGCAAAATATTGAGCGCGGGCGTGGAAATATTGGAGTCCACAGCAACGAGCAGGGTACTTACGCATCCATTGCTGTTGTTGGTAACCGACAATCGATACAATCCACCGGCGCTTACCTGCGGCGTCAGGCTGTTTGCGCCGTTTACGATGTTTCCTGCGCCGACCACATTCCATTGGTAGCTGAAATTGCCTGGAAGTGACAAATTAGAGGCCATTAAGGTTTCTGCAGGTTGGTAACAGGTAATGACAGCAGGCGGCTGGACCAGAAGTTTGGGGTGAAGGGTATCTTGTGCCACCTGTACACTTGCAGTTGCGGTACAGCCGTTGTTGTTGTTGGTAATCAGCAAGGTATACGTTCCCGGGGCATCAACTTTGGGGCTTGGGCCGTTCCCGCCGCTCACGATGTTTCCGCCGTTGGTGCTCCACTGGTAAATGAAATTGCCACCGGTCGAAGAACCCGCCGAACTCAGGAAC
>JAGWYI010000390.1 GCA_018969455.1 Bacteroidota bacterium
GCCCCATCCGGGGATTTTTTAACCCACAACACATGCAACTTAATTACATTTCGAAATCACCTTTTTCAAAATTCAAATTAAGTTTCAACATGTTAAAATTTGCAATCATCCTGGTGGTGGTGCTGCTCTTTTCGGCGGTGACTTACAGCCAGCAAAATGCAAAACCCATTGATCTGGTGTATTCCACCAAAGATGGCGCCATACAAGGGTACGACCCGGTGGCGTATTTTACCGACCGAAAGCCCGTTAAAGGCAAAACCGATCTTACTTTTGTCTGGAAAGACGCTACCTGGCATTTTGCAACCCCGGAACACCGCTCGCTTTTTGAACAAAATCCCGAAAAATACGCACCCGAATTTGGCGGCTATTGCGCCTATGGTTGGTCAAAAGGTTACAACGCTAAAATCGATCCCATTGCCTGGACCATCCTCGACGAAAAATTGTACCTCAATTATAGCCTGGACGTTAGGGACAAATGGGATGAAAAACGCAGCGAATACATCCAGCTGGCAACAAAAAACTATCAAAAAGCCGTAGAGAAAGCCAAAAAATAATCCCTTTTTTGGCTTAAATTAAATAAAATTTTAAATCATGGCTACGAAAATCTCTTTAAAAAACCTTCCCGAAGGTTTTCAATCGGTCATTTCCAATGGCAAACACGCCATCCTGGGCGATGAGCCCATCGCCTCTAAAGGCACCGACCTCGGTTTTAGTCCGGAGGACTTGATTCTTTCGGCCATTGGTGCATGCAAAGTATCCACCGTGCGCTTCATTGCGCGCAAACATGGCTGGGAAATCGGCAATGTACACGCCAAACTGGAAATGAAGGTGGAGCGCCAAAGCACGGGGCTGCATACGGACGTAAGCGTGCAAATTGACATTGAAGGCAATCTTACAGAGGAACAACGCAGCGAATTGTTGCGCCAGGCCGATCGTTGCTATGTGCATCGCATGATTGAAGGCAGCTGGTCGATTGGAAATGCCACCCCGATTGCACAAGATTCGACTGAAATGGTAAAAAATGATGCTTAATTCATGGAACTTTGCAGCCTCAATTGCAGAGCCACGTATGCAAGGATCCTTTCAAAATGAATACCACCACTTGCGTGCCAACCTGTTGCGCATCGGCGCCTGGTTGCGACAGGAGGTGAATGCCATCCTCGAACCTTTTGGGATTACCCAACAACAGTTTAACGCACTGCGAATTCTGCGCGGGCAGATGAACGTAGTGCGTTCTACGTCGTTTAGTACCAATGATTTACGCGATTTATTGCTCGATAAAAGCGCCGACACCTCCCGATTAGTGGATCGCCTGGTGGATAAAGGGTATGTCCTGAAAACACCCTGTACCATTGATTCACGCCGGGTTAATTTGAAATTGTCGGAAACCGGCCTGCAATTGTTGTCCGAAATTGACCTTAAAATGAGCGAATTGGATGCTATTCTAGGGAATGTTTCTGAAAACGAAGCCAAAATTTTAAATGGTTTTTTAGATCGGTTGTTGGTAAAGGAGTGATGCGTTGGGGCTTGGAGCATTTTTTAAACACCGAATATCGAACACCGAACACCGAATTATGAAATAAAAGAGGCCTATGATTTGGGCTGCGAACGTGGTCAAACGCCGCCCCAAACTTCATAATTCGGTGTTCTGCTGTTCGATATTTACCCGACTCCTGCCTTCAAGCGCGCAATTTCCGCTTCCAATTGTTCAATATACTGCTTCTGAGGCTCAAAAGCGAATGGTATCTGTTCCACTGTATACCTCCGCCTTTACAACCTCAAGCGCCGCTGCTTCTTCTCGTTTTACCGGCCAAAAATGGAAGCCCCCCGAAAGCCAATGGAGGGTCCATTTGCCCCAAATGCCGTTTTCATCTACGTATCCATCGTATTCTACGGTGTGGGTGGTATAAAATTTGGTCAGCTGACAACGCAAGGTCTCGGTGTCATAAACGCCTTTCCATCGGAAAGCGCCCACGTCGTCGCTGCCCCGGCCTGCCGCAACCTTGTCGCGGAATTCCAGCGTGAACTGTTTCATGTGCCGGTGCGCGTCGGGGCCCTGATGATAGGTGTAAAAACCCTCCCAGTCGCCGCTGGGGAACAAAGGATGTGTTTCCTGGATGTTGGTTGAGTCTGACATGCTTTGCCAAACGGTAATTTCAGGCCAAAAGTTCTGCTTGAAGCACTTTTTTCCCAAAAATTGCGCATAGGAAAGCGTCTATTTTTTGGGCCTGAACACCCGCGCTGCTTTTACCGCCAATTGCCAGCCTTTATACAGTCCGCGCGCTGCCGCACGATCCATTTTGGGTTTAAAAGCCTGGTCTAACTGCCAGTTCTGGCCAATATCCCGGGTATCTTTCCAGAAACCCGTGGCCAAACCCGCCAGATAAGCCGCGCCCAATGCCGTGGTTTCCTGCACCACCGGACGCTCTACTTTGGTACCCAAAATGTCGCTTTGAAATTGCATCAAAAAGCCGTTGCCCACCATGCCACCATCTACCCGCAAGGCTTTCAAACGAATGCCGGAATCTTTTTCCATCACCGAAAGCACGTCTTTGGTTTGGTATGCAATGCTTTCGAGGGTAGCCCGGATGAGTTGCGCCTTGCCCGAACCCCGCGTAAGGCCAAATACCGCTCCGCGCACTTCCGAATCCCAATAAGGCGTACCCAGGCCCACAAAAGCCGGCACCACATACACCCCGTCGCTCGATTCAATACTTTTGGCATAGCCTTCCGTATCTGCCGCTTCTTTTACCAATTCTACGGCGTCGCGCAGCCATTTTACCGCCGATCCTGCCACGAAAATGGAGCCTTCCAGGGCGTACGATACTTTCCCGCCGATCCCCCAGGCAATGGTGGTCAACAAGCCGCCTTTCGAATGTACAGCCTTTTCTCCTGTATTCATCAGCATAAAACAGCCGGTTCCGTAGGTATTTTTGGCCTCCCCGGGCTGAAAACACGTTTGCCCAAACAAGGCCGCCTGTTGGTCGCCCGCCATCCCGCTTACCGGAATATCGCCGCGCCCCAGCAAATCGGCCCGCGCTTGCCCGTACACCGCGCTGCTGTCGAGCACATTAGGCAACATTACTGCGGGAACCTCCAGGGCCGCACACAGTTCCGCATCCCATTCCAGGCGGTGGATGTTGTACAGCATGGTTCGGGAAGCATTGGTATAGTCGGTAGCGTGTACCTGGCCTTCGGTGAGGTTCCACAAAAGCCAGGTATCCATGGTGCCAAACAGCAAATGCCCGGCTTCTGCGTCGGCGCGGGCGCCGGGCGTATGATCCAGCAGCCATTTTATCTTGGAACCAGAAAAATAGGCATCGATGACCAATCCTGTTTTTTCCCGTACCGCCGGTTCAAACCCGCGGCGCTTCAAATCCGCGCAAATATCCATGGTTTGCCGGCTTTGCCACACAATGGCGCGGTGGATGGGCTTGCCCGTGCGCCGATCCCATACCACGGTCGTCTCGCGCTGGTTGGTAATTCCGATTGCGTCAATATCCGAGGCATTTACTTCCCGCAGCACCTTGCGCACCACTTGTTGCACCGATTCCCAAATTTCCAGGGCATCGTGTTCTACCCAGCCGGGTTGTGGAAAAAACTGCGTAAATTCCTGCTGTGCCGAGGCTATGATATTGCCTTTTTTGTCGAATGCGATGGCTCGACTGCTGGTGGTACCCTGGTCGATGGAAAGTATGTATTTTCCCATTATTTATATTTATTTAAAAATCAAACGAGCAACATTTTATACGTCAAAGCGCCACAAATGCCGCCTGCGATCGGGGCCAGCACGGGAATCCAGGCGTATGCCCAGTCGGAATCGCGCTTGCCGGGAACAGGCAACAAGGCATGCGCCAGGCGGGGGCCCAGGTCGCGGGCGGGATTGATGGCGTATCCGGTGGTTCCGCCCAGGGACAATCCGATTGCCAGCACCAGTGCGCCCACTGCGAGGGGTTTAAGGCCTTCGGCAAAATGGTTGGCGCCCAGGGCCATGATGCCAAAAAGCAGCACAAAAGTGCCCAGAAACTCACTGATGCAATTGCTCAGGGTATGCCGCAAGGCGGGCGCCGTACAAAAAGCAGCGAATTTGGCATTGGCGTCGGGGGTGCGCCGCCAGTGCGGGAGGTAATGCAGGTATACCAGACAAGCCCCGATAAAGGCCCCCAAAATTTGCGCAAACAGGTATTCGGGCGCCTGACTCCAGGGCAAATTGCCCACAGCCGCCAGCGCGAGGGTTACTGCCGGATTGAGATGCGCGCCGCTGATGCCGCCAACGGCATACACGGCAAAACCTACCGCCAGCCCCCAGCCCAGCGTGATGACGATCCAGCCGCTTTCGGCACTTTTACTCTCTTTCAATACCACGCCTGCCACCACGCCGTTGCCCAGGAGGATGAGCAAGGCCGTACCGATCAATTCTGCCGTAAAATTCATGGTTTCCGCTTTTGTATGGGTGAAATGTTT
>JAGWYI010000391.1 GCA_018969455.1 Bacteroidota bacterium
TGGATTGCAGGCGCAATCTGTTGAAAAGAAAATGGATCTTTCACTAAAAAAAGTACAGCACGACCATGGCTGAAATGCAAACCGCGGAGAGTAGCGGTAAGAAAAAAGGTGGTAAGGTTCGGGGTAAAAAAATGTCTACACGCGTGGATCTCACGCCCATGGTAGACCTTGGTTTCCTCCTCATTACCTTCTTCATGCTTACCACTACGCTGGCTAAACCGCAAATTATGCCCGTAGTAATGCCTGAAAAAGACGTAGATACCAAAGACCTCGTCGAAACCAAAGAGTCGCAGGTGCTTACCCTGCTCCTCGGCGCCAACGATAAGGTGTACTACTACGAAGGTATTACCGACGCAAAACTGGATTCTACGGATTATTCCGCCGAAGGCCTGCGTAAAGTGATCCTCAACAAAAAGGATCGCGTGAACCAGCAATTCGGTGAAAAAGAAATCGATGATCCGAAAAATCCCGGAGGGAAGAAGAATATCTCCAAACTCAACGTCATTATCAAACCAACAAAAGATTCTCGTTATAAAAACCTGGTAGATGCTTTTGATGAAATGAAAATCTGCAACGTGGCTTTGTACGTGTTGCTCGATATCTCCAAACAAGAGGAAGATTTCATCAAAAATCCTGCTGTCGGCCTGAAATTCTCTATCGAAGATCAGGTTGAAGCACAAAAAACCAAATAAGAACGGATTCTGTTGTTTTTCATTCAACCATTAAATTTTCTTACCGAACATGGCAGAAGAAAAAGGCACCTTTACCGGGGATATGCTGGATATCATCTTTGCCAACCGGAATAAAGCTTACGGCGCTTACCAACTCAGAAGGGATTACCCTAAATACCTGGGACGTGCCGTTGTATTCGGTTTGCTGTTGATTGTGTTCCTGTTTGCGTTCCCCTACATCATGACTGCTGTGCGTGGCCTGGTTCCGGAAGACAAACCGGTTGAAGTGGTTGCCGAACTCGGACCACCACCGGATATTGACCCGAACAATCCACCACCACCTCCACCTCCTCCGCCCCCAACTCCACCACCTCCAACCCGCTCTACCGTGAAGTTCGTACCTCCGGTTATTAAAAAGGATAACGAGGTGGCGGAAGAAGAGCAAAAAACAGTGGAAGAGCTGATCGAAAAAAAGGAGGATATCGGCGCCGAAACTAAAAAAGGCAACGACGAAGCAGCGCCTACCATCGAGGAAAACCCAAGCGAATTGCAAGTAATTGAGGAACCCAAAGTTGTTGAGGAAAAAACTTACGAAATGTTCGATATCCAAAAGCCGCCAAGTTTCCCTGGCGGTGATGCCGAACTTATGAAGTACCTCAATAAAAACATTGAGTACCCCGCACTCGCGAAGGAAAATAACATCCAAGGTTCCGCTGTTCTTACTTTCGTTGTAAACAAAGACGGTTCCGTAAGTGATGTTACCATCATCAAAGATCCCGGTGGCGGTTGCGGAAAAGAAGCCGTACGTGTGGTGAAAAATATGCCTAAATGGTCGGCTGGTGAAGCCAACGGCCATCCGGTTAAAGTTCGCTTTACATTGCCCGTGCGTTTCCGACTCGACTAATTACCTGATTTGCCAAGCATTTAAACGCGGCAGGATGTATGTGCATCCCGCCGCGTTTTTTTTATTTATTTCAGGAAAATCGATACGCCAAATTTTAGATTATCTGCATCTTACTTTTTAGAGGCCTCTTTGTTTATTTGTCAATTTTTTAAATTCGACAAATTTTATTTTTCATTTTAACTCATTTGCACATCATGAAAGAAGAAAATTCCTATAAAGGGGATATGCTCGATATTGTCTTCGAAAACAAAAACAAAGCATACGGCGCATACCAACTCCGCAGAACTTATGCCAATTCGCTGAGCCGCGCAACCGCTTTCGCCCTACTCCTCATTGTCGTTTTGCTGGCCTTGCCAAAGATCCTAAATGCATTTCGCAAACTGGTTCCGGATGCCAAGGCGCTGGAAGTTGAAGCCCGCATCAACAAGTCCATCAATATCGAAGCCAAACCCAAAGCCCCGGAACCCCGTGCTGCGACCCCAAAACAATTCCCTACCCGTCCAACCATTCGGTTTGTACCTCCTGTGATCATGGAAAACGACAAGGTGAAGGATGATGACAATCAGACCGTTACAGAGGATTTTTTTGATACCAATACCGATGTGGGCGTAAAAACGAGCGATGGCAATGCCAACACAGAACCAAGCCCGGATGAACCCCCAACAGACTTTATTGACATCGAAGAACCTAAAGTCAATGCGGAAAAAACCTACGAAATGTTCGATATTCAAAAACCACCCGGTTTCCCGGGGGGTGATGCCGGGCTGGTAAAATTCCTTTCTCAAAACATCGTTTATCCCGACCTGGCCAAAGAATCCGATATTCAGGGGACAGTCGTGCTGTCTTTTGTCGTGAACAAAGACGGCACTGTAGGTGATGTCCAAATCGTTCGGGAGATTGGCGGCGGTTGCGGCAAAGAAGCGGTACGTGTGGTGAAAAACATGCCAAAATGGTCGGCAGGTGAAGCCAACGGCCATCCGGTGAAGGTGCGTTTCACACTGCCCGTGCGTTTCCGTCTCGACTAATTGTTTGATTATCAAATATAATACGCGGCAGGATGTGTACATCCCGCCGCGTTTTTTTTATTTTAAATGGCTTTTTTCCCGCTGCATGTACACCAGAATGGCCCCGCCGCGCATCTTTATTGATGGAGGCTTTTTCCAGCCGCCGAATTCCTATGGTTCAATGGCTCTTTTTTCCGATGCGGGCGCAAACGCTCCCGCCCTGCCCGCTTATGCCTTTCAAAAACCCATACTATGGAATCGTTGCCCTTCGGCGCGATTATCCACGTCATACCATATTCGCCTCAATCGGGACGTTTTTTTTTATTGCCATTTTCACCCTTTTCTGTCGCATCTGGTTGGGTCACAAAAGCATCCAATCCATTGATGTGCCAATAGCTTGCTGTTTTTGTCCGCCAACTTTGTCCGCCAGGTCAAGCGAAATAACGCCTCCCATAAAGGGAAAAATAAGGCCACACAATGCGTTCATGCGCTTTTCTCCTGTGCTAATAGTAAAAGATAAAAACTTTCGGGAATATTTCGATTGGCCCAAAGTGAAAAAACTGGATTTCCTGCCCCCTAAACCAATTAAATTGATAGAAATACAACCGGTTTTTAGGAGTCAGGATACGATTTATGAATTGTCCCAGGTAGACATCCCGCCGAGGCTTCCGGAAGGCGAGCGCTTTTATACCGAAATCATTTACCCTGAAACAGCTCGTGAAAAGGGCTTGTCTGGTACCGTTGTGGTGGAGTTTGTGGTCGGTCCCGATGGAAGACTTGGCTCAATTGCCATCGTTCAAGACATAGGCGGAGGCTGTGGGCAAGCCGTGGTAAATGCGTTGAAGAAATTGCACAATTTTATTCCTGGTCAGCGCGACAATAAACCAGTTCCCGTTAAACTTACATTGCCCGTCAGATTTGAGTTGCTTGAGTAGACTAAAATTTAGCAAACCAGGTTTTTTTCAATATCAAATGCTGTACCTTTGACGAGTGCCGAAATAAAGAAAACAAGCTAAAATCCAACGCCACATGCCTATTTCACGTCGAAAACTGCTAAAAACCCTCGGCGCCGCTTCCGGCACCATGCTTTTGGGTGGATTGCCCGAATCGCTTACTGCACATCCGCATGTAGAAATTCAGGAAGAGGATCCACGTCACATAAAACTGCTCAAACCACTTACCGCCATCACCCTGGGGGCTGGCAACCGTGGCAATGTATACGGCAATTACGCCCTTGATTTCCCCGATGAACTCGACATCATAGGCGTGGCCGAGCCTATTCCCATTCGGAACGAACGCTACAGCAAGAAACACAATATTTCCGAGCAAAACCGCTTCAAAACCTGGGAAGATGTATTTACACGCCCTAAATTTGCCGATGCGGTAATTATTACCACACCCGATAACCTCCATTATGGCCCCTGCATGGCTGCCTTGAAGGCAGGATACGATGTGCTGCTCGAAAAACCCATTTCTCCCAGTGAACAAGAATGCCGTGAAATACTGGAATTGACTAAAAAAACGGGCCGTATTGTGGCCGTTTGCCATGTTTTGTGCTATGCGCCTTATTTTCGTAAACTCCGCGAATTGATGCAATCTGGCGCCATCGGAGAAATCATCAGTATCCAGCACATGGAGCCCATCGAGCACATCCACATGAGCCATTCCTATGTGCGTGGAAACTGGCACGACCGCAATGCGACCACACCCATCATCCTGGCTAAAAGCTGCCACGACCTCGATATTTTGCGCTGGCTCGTTGGCAAACCCAGCAAACGCATTGTCGCCATGGCCAATTTGAAATGGTTTAGAAAAGAAAATGCGCCTGCGGGAAGCACTGCGCGCTGCATGGATGGTTGTGCGATTGAAGG
>JAGWYI010000392.1 GCA_018969455.1 Bacteroidota bacterium
ACACGGCAAACAACAATTGGAAATGTTGCGCCGAGACCGTAGAAACACCTACGAGGAAGATGTAAGCGGCCTTGGCGACGACGCACTGTGGAGCACCACCACCCAAACGCTCCTCGTACGGAAAGGTCATCTGGTTGTTTCCATTGCCATTGTAATCACGGATAATCCACATGATAACCTCGAACCCGCCAAAAAATTGGCCGAAATTGCCCTGAAAAAGATGTAAGCGGCCCGGTTTTCGCTATTCAATGTCCAAATAAAACTGCCCTGCCGTGTACAGCACCGAACAACAACGCGTTCTCTTCGAACAAACCAAACAATTGTTGCAACCCGACGGACATGCCCCTGCCGATGACGCCTTCGCACGCGCCGAGTTGCTGCGAAACCTGATTCGATTCCACGAATGGCGTTATTACGTGCAAAATGACCCGCTCGTAAGCGATTTTGAATACGATCTGCTGTACAAACAATTGCAAGACCTGGAGGCGCAGTTCCCCGAAGTGCAAGCGGAAGATTCTCCCACACGCCGGGTTTCGCCCGATCTCACCGAAAACTTTACCCTGGTTGCCCACCTCACGCCCATGCTTTCGCTGGGCAACTCCTACGATGCCGCCGACCTCAACACCTTCGATGAACAGGTAAAAAAACTCTGCGGACTGCCCAAAGAGGCCGATATCGCCTACTGCGTGGAACCCAAATACGATGGCGGAACCATTGCCCTGGTGTACGAAAACGATCAACTGTTGCGGGGCGCAACCCGCGGAAACGGCGAGCAGGGCGACGACATTACGCCCAATATGCGCACCCTGCGCACCATCCCCCTGCAGGCCGCATTCTCGGAAAAAGGCATCGCCAAAGCCGAATTACGCGGAGAAGCACTCATCCGGAAAGAAAATTTTGACAAAATAAACCAAAAACGCCAGGAAGCCGGCGAAACCCTCTTCGCCAACCCGCGCAACGCGGCCACGGGCGCCCTGCGTATGAAAGACCCCAAGGAAACCGCCGCGCGCGGACTGGAAGCTTTTATCTATCAACTGGGGTATGCCGTTGATAAAGAAGGCAACAACATATTGCAAAACTTTACCAGCCACGACGAAAGCATCCACCTGCTCCAATCGCTGGGTTTCAAAACCCCGCTCGCCAATACCGGAGAAGGACAACACTTGCCGGCCACCAAAACCTGCCAAAACATCGCCGAAGTCATTGATTTTTGCCTGGCCTGGCAAAATTACCGCGATGAATACCCCTATGAACTCGATGGCATGGTGGTAAAAGTGAACCTGCTCGACTTGCAGGCGCGCTGTGGCTATACCGCCCACCACCCGCGCTGGGCCATCGCCTTCAAATTCAAGGCCCGACAAGCCACCACCCGCCTCCGCGATGTAGAGTTTCAGGTGGGAAAATCGGGCGCCGTTACGCCCGTGGCGAAACTCGAACCGGTCGCTCTCGCCGGGGTTACCGTGTCGAACGTAAGCCTGCACAACGAGGAATTCATCAAAACCAAAGACATCCGCATCGGCGACCAGGTGCTCGTGGAGCGTGCCGGCGACGTGATCCCCTATATTGTAAAAAGCCTGGCCGAACTGCGCAACGGCTCGGAAATTCCGGTGGAATACCCCAAAAACTGCCCAGTGTGCGGCACAGAACTCATCAAACCGGAAGATGAAGCCATTTGGCGCTGCGAAAACGCCGAATGCGAGGCCCAGGTGCTGCAACGCATGATTTTCCACACCAGCAAACACGCCATGGACATTGAAGGCCTCGGAGAGAGCACCATCGAGCGCTTTTACAAACTGGGCTGGCTGCATTCCATCGCCGATTTGTACCGGCTGGATTACGATGCCATTGCCAAACTGGAAGGTTTTGGCGAAAAATCGGCCGCCAACATGCGCAAGGCCATCGATAAAGCCAAACAAAACCCGATTTACCGCCTTTTACACAGTTTGAGCATTTTGCATCTGGGACAAAAAGGCTCCCGCCTCCTGGCCGCCGAAATCGGCCATGTGCTCGATCTGTGTGCGTGGGACATCGAACGCTACGTGGAAATCAAGGACATTGGACCCGTTTTGGCGAAAAATGTACAGCATTTTTTCCAGAATCCGAAAAATGTGGCCTTGCTGCAAACCATGGAGCAATTGGGCGTCAACCTGACGCAAACCGACGATGACAAAAAGCCTGAATCGGCCGTGGACGGACCGCTTTCGGGCAAAAACATTTTGTTCACGGGCACGCTCAGCACCTGCACGCGCGAGGAGGCCGAAGCCATGGCAGCGGCAGCGGGCGCCCATCTGGCTTCCGGTGTCAGCAAAAACCTGCACATCCTGGTGGCCGGAGAAAAAGCCGGCTCCAAATTGAAAAAAGCGGAAGCCCTCGGCACCGTTGAAATATGGACAGAGGCTGAATTTTTGGAAAAAATAGACCAAAAACCCGTTTAGAACGGCCGCCAGGGCTCGTTGAAATAATACGAGGCCGTGATCCCCATGAAGTAGTACCAATCGCCCTTTTTGGGGTTGCCGTTTATCTTGATGCCGTCGAGCGAGTCATGATAAACCGGCCGCCAGCCGCCCTCCACGCTGAACGTGAGGCGTTCCGAGTGGTCGATCCGCACACCGGCGCCAATTGGTGTGGATAAAAAGTAGCGGTTCTCGATGTTGTTTTCAGGAAGCGGGGTACGCAAGTACAAGTTTCGGTTGGAAGCAGGGCCGTAATACTCAGCTTCCGGTTTGGAATGGGCAACTCCAACCCCGAAAAAAACGAAGGGCGAAACATAATAGTTGTGAATGCCCGTAATGGTAACATGTTCGAGCGCAAGCGGCACCCATTCCCCGATTGCGGTAAGTTCGTTTATGCGCCCGTAAAACCGGAATTTTCGGACGTTCAAAGTGGGGGAGTTGGCATCGTCGCCGGAGATGGCGCCAGAATAAAACTGGGCTTTTACGTGCAGTTTTTGGGTGATGTGGTATCGGAAGAAAAAGCCGAATCCCAATTTGGTTTGGTTAATTTCGATGTCGCGTTCGGCGATATCGCCCGAGTAATTGGTGGCGCCAAGCATGATGCCCATTTCCTTGTAGTGCAGGTAACGGTGAAAGGGTTGGGCGCGGTACAAAAATTGGGCATATGCCCCGAAGGGCAAAACGAAGAACAGCAGGAGGATTAAATACCGGCGCACTTGAGCAGCCGTTTCAGAAACAGTGTTTTTATTCACGTTGGATAGGTTTGTGGCTGGGCGTGTTTGAGGAACCCAATGGATTAAAAATAGCGCTGCAAAGATTAAGGGTTTTTGGTTCTTATGCACGCATGGGATTGAAAGTAAGGCTTTAATTTTAGGTAAAGTTTTAAAGCATGCAGCATTTTAAATGTTTATGGCAAAAAATTATATTTGACTATACGTGTTTTGGGGTAATATATTTGCAAACAAAAAAACTTTAATCCGGGTCATTGGTCTGCTTTTACGAGACTTGATGGCCTTAATCACCCAGAACAAACCGATGAAACCGATTTTTCAGGCAATTTTGTTTTTATTTGCTCCTGTTTTACAGGCCCAGGTATATTCCTACACCAACGATGTTGGCGGTGCGCCCAATTTTGTAGCCTCCAATTGTACAGCCACCAATCTTACACGGGTCAATGGTGCGCATTTGCCCACCTTTCCTTGCGGGTCGGGTTTTTCTTCCGACAAATTAACCCAGAATGCGACATACAGCGAATCCAACACGGCTGTAGAATTTACCCTGACGCCAGTTGGAAGCAATGCCTTGTCGCTCACGTCCATTACCGCCAAGTTGCGGCGATCCCCAACTTACGGCGCCAACCTGGCGCGTTTTGCCTACCGGATTGGTTCCAGCGGCGGTTTTACCGATCAGGGTATTGATATTCCGCCCAACAACAGCGCTTCCTGCGGGGTAACGACTCAATATACCTGGGTGTTTTCCAGCACCTTAAGTGTGCCCAAAACATCGAGCATCACTTTTCGCGTGTATTTTTTTGACGCCAGCGGCCAGCAAGGCACCGCCCAGATATTGGATATGTCGGTAGTAGGTTCGGTATTGCCGGTGGAATTGATGCGTTTTGAGGCAAATTCGGTGAACGAGCAGGTGGTACTTGCATGGGAAACGGCTTCCGAAAGGGACAATGCTTTTTTTGAAATAGAGCGCTCCGGTGCGGGATTGCAATTTGAAGCCATCGGCCGGGTAGAAGGCGCTGGCACGAGCAGCGTGCGCCGGAGTTATGTGTTTACAGACGAAGCGCCATTGCCGGGATTGAATTACTACCGCTTGAAGCAGGTGGATAATGATGGACGGGTGGGGTTTGGGCCGGTGGTGGAGATAGACCTCGGCATAAGAAACATTCAAATATACCCTGTACCATTTTCGAGCTTTTTGATGATTTCCCAAAGTGCCTCGGAGGGATTTTCGGGAAAATGGGAAATTTT
>JAGWYI010000393.1 GCA_018969455.1 Bacteroidota bacterium
AATGTTGTCGGCCAATGGATGGTCTGAACTGCAGGAACTCGCACGCATTTTGAACAATGACCCCTCTAAAATTGAAAAAGTTCTCGATGTAGATCGCACCCTCTGGATGCTTGCCCTGAACAATGTAATGGTTAACTTGAGCAGCTACAGCGGCAGCCATAGCGTTAATTACTACCTCTACCGCGATGACAATGGCCGTTTTCAACCCACCCATTGGGATCTGAATCTATCGTTTGGCAGCTTTAAAAACACCGGTTCAGGAAGCGACCTCGATCTGAAAGACCTCCAAACGCTCGACCCATTGCTCCATGCCGACAATCCTTACAAACCGCTCATCAGCCAACTGCTGAAAGATCCGTTTTATAAAAAAGTTTACCTGGCGCACATCCGACAAATCAATGAAGATTTTTTCCTCAACAACCTCTACGAAAAACGGGCCCGCGAACTACAGGGACTCATCGTGGTGCCTTTGAGCGACGACAAGTACAAAGTATATAACATTGAAGACTTTAAAAACAGCGTGACCCAAACCGTTGGAAAACGCAGTAAAATTCCCGGACTCACCGAATTGATGGCCAAACGTGCCAAATTCCTGAAAGTACACCCCGAGCTAACAGCCCTTCCTTCTGCCATCTCTGATATTCAGGTGCAAAGCCGCGGTAAGTTTGAAAATAAAAAACTCAATGCCTTCCGAATTACAGCCAAAGCCGATCGATTCCCAAAACGGGTTTTGGTGTATTACCGCTTCAACGACCACGAAGCATATAATGTAATTCCCATGAACGAAGAACCCTCTACCGATTTGCCTACCGGGGTGAAAGGATTCATGGTTAACATTGAAGCAAAATCGGCAGAAGCAACGCTGGATTATTACGTGCTGGTGGAAAATGCCGGTACCGTTTCCTTCCAACCCGCCGACTATCCCAAAAAACCATTTAAAATAAAATTGAGCGACTTAAATAAATAAGCGCATCCACTATTGCACACAACCATGATGAAGTCTTTTCTCTGCCGACTGCTGTCGGCTTTCTTGTTGTTGTTACCTGGATTCCTTTCTGCACAGGACTTTTTCGGGAATAACATTCAGGAAGTTAAAGTCGATTTGCCCTTTAAAAACTGGGATATTAAACTCGACTCAATCAAAAAAATAAACCCGGAAGCCCGCCTGACAGGTACAGCATGGGTAAATGGCGTACGCTTCGATAGCATCGGGATTCGATACAAGGGCAATAGCTCTTACTTTCGTACACGCAATGAAACGTACAAAAAACTTCCGGTAAACATCAAACTGGACTATAAAATTAAAACCCAAAAATTGAAAGACGGGTACAATACCATCAAATTATCGAATGCCTTTCTCGACCCCAGCTTTATTCGGGATCCTTTGGCTTATGAGGTCATCCGAAAGTATATGCCCGCCCCCCTTTGCAATTTTGCAAAACTGTACCTGAACAACACCTTTTACGGGTTGTTTGTAAGCACCGAATCCATCGATCCGCTTTTCATCAAAAAACACTTCGATACCAATACCGGGTATCTGGTGAAATGCGACCCCGACAACTGGAAAAGGGTGCGTAGCCAGGCAGGCTGCCCTAAAGGTGAAAATGCTTCGCTTACCTACCTCAACGATAATTCGGGTTGCTATGACGCTTTCTACGAGGTAGACAATCCCGGAGCCTGGAAACCGCTGCTTAACCTCATCAAGGTGCTGAATAAAAACCCGAATAACATCGAAACCGTTCTGGATGTCGACCAAACGCTTTGGATGCTTGCGCTCAACAATACCCTGGTCAATCTGGATAGTTACAACGGCTCCTTATCCCACAATTACTACTTGTGGTTTGATACAACAGGGGTGGCACACCCGCTTATTTGGGACCTCAATATGGCCTTTGGGGGCTGGCGCCGCAATTTTTCATTTGAGGAAATGACTGAAGACCAACTGGTTCAATATCATCCGCTCGCCGAAGTCAACAACCCCAAACGTCCACTGATTTCCAAACTGTTGAGCGTGCCGCTTTACCGTAAAGTATACCTTTCACATGTGAAAACCATTGTGGCCGATTATCTACAGAACAAACTGTTGCTCACGCGTGCCCAAGCGATGATGAAAGACATTGACTCGGTGGTGAAACAGGATACCATGAAGTTGTATTCCTATACCTACTTTCAAAATGCGCTTGACAAAACCCAGGTAGATGGTCCTGATCACATCATCGGTATTTGGCAATTGATGGGGAAACGCGCCGATTTCCTGGCCAAACATCCACTTTTACTGAAACCACAACCGCTCATTGCAGAGGTTCAACATGCCAAATCGGGCGGAAAGGTGAAGGTAAGCGCCAAAATTACCGGCGCGAATACAGGCTGGCTGATGTACCGCAAACACAAAAGCTTTGCATTTAGCCGCACTGCCATGACCGACGATGGCGCCAATGGTGATGCCAAAGCAGGCGATGGGATCTTTACGGCACTGGTGGATGCTTCCCTCCTGAAGCACTATTATGTTGTTGCAGAAGGTGAAGAATCTGCCTCTTGCTATCCCGAAAAGGCATCTTACGCCTTCTTGAAAGTCGACTAAAAGGACTATATTTCCGAAAAAACCAGTAAAAAACGCTGCACAGGGCTTGGGCTTGTGCAGCGTTTTTATTTAAATCAACTCTACAATCGTAACGCCATCGCCACCCGCATCCTGCTCGGGATGGTAAACGCGGCCCACATTGTTTCCGTATTCTTTCAGTTTTTGCTTTACAAAATTGCGCAAAATCCCGTTTCCTTTCCCGTGGAGGATGCGCAACACGGCAGCATTGGAAAGCAGGGCATTGTCGACAAATTTTTCCAGCACCTTGTATGCCTCTTCTTTGCTCATGCCGCGCAAATCAATTTTAGATTCAAAAGAAGCAGCTTGCTGCAGGTCGGTGTTGGGCGTGTGGGTATTTTGTTTGAGTGGTTCTACCGCAGGCAGCAATTCCCGCAAGGCAACGGTAACTTTCAATTCCCCGAGTTGAACCATGGCTTTTTGCCCTTTAATGGTCTCAATTCGGCCTGTGGCGCCGCCAGCGCGCAGGCGAACATAATCGCCTACCGCGAGTGGTTTGCTGGATGCAGATGGTGTATTTTGTTCCTCCAGTCGCACCAGTTCGGCATTTGTTTCATCTACATCGCGGGCTTTTTGCACCCTTTCGTCGCGCAGCCTGGCGCTAAACTCCTGGGCGCGTTCCAGGTTTTTTTCTTCTTTGAGTTGTCGCACAATTTTATCCACTTCCCGGGCCACATTGGCGCTTTGACGCAATTCGAATTCCTTTTGGTCGAGTTTAAGGCGCTTGCGCTTCACCTCCAAATCCTGATGCATGGCATCATAGGTTTTGATGAGACGTTCGAGGTTTTGCTCTTTTTCAAGCACCGAGCGCAAGCGTTCTTCGAGTTCCTGTTTTTCGTGTTGCAATTCTACCAGGATGTCGTCTACAGCGGTCTCACTGCCGGTGCGGTTTCTGGCATAATCAATAATGTCGCGTGAAAGCCCGCTTTTGGCGGCAATTTCGAAAGCATAGGAACTTCCCGGCCGACCTACCCGCAATTCGTACGTGGGTGACAAAGTATCTTTGTCGAAGTTCATGTTGCCATTTAATATACCCGGATTGCGGAAGGCAAATACTTTCAGGTTGGAATAGTGGGTTGTAATCACTGCAAACACCCCTTTTCGGTGCAGTTGCCGCAGAATGGCTTCGGCGATAGATCCGCCAGGCTTGGGGTCGGTACCGGATCCAAACTCATCAATCAGCACCAGGGTATGGGGGGTTGCTTTTTCCATGAAAACCCGCGCATTCTGGAGGCGGGAAGAGTAGGTACTCAGGTCGTCGTCGAGGCTTTGTTGGTCGCCAATATCGGCAAAAATCTGGCGGAAAACCCCCATTTCACTCAATTCATGGACGGGAACAAGCAAACCGCTTTGCACCATTAATTGCATCAAACCAATCGATTTCATGGCCACCGATTTGCCCCCGGCGTTGGGCCCCGAAAGAATGAGCATGTGGTTTTCACTGTTTAGCCGCAAATCAAAAGGCACGGTTTTACGGCCCAGTGGTTTGTTTTTCAGATAAAGCAGCGGATGATACCCTTTCCGGATGGAAATAATGGGTTTTTCTTTCAAAACAGGCATGTTGGCACGCATGGATACTGCAATCCGGGCCTTGGCGTGGATCACATCAAAACGGATAAGCGCATGCAGGTAAGCCAGAATCAGGGCCCCATAAGGCCTTATTTGGTCGCTCAAAGCACGCAAAATCCGGTATATTTCCCGGCGCTCCTCGTGCTCCAGATCGAAAATATCGTTGTTGATTTCTACCACAGGCTCCGGTTCTATAAAAACCGTGCGACCAGTATCCGATTCATCGTGGATGATACCCCTGATTTTACGTTTATGCTCAG
>JAGWYI010000394.1 GCA_018969455.1 Bacteroidota bacterium
CTTGGAGCATTTTAAATGGTCCTTCTGGGGGCAATTTGATTTTGAGTAATCCCCAAAATCCACTCAGTGCATGCACGAGCAATCTGCCCGGAACGTATTTGCTGGAATGGACGGTACAAGCCAATGGATGTGTTGCTACCGATCAAATTCAGCTAAATTTCTACGATCTGCCTGCCGTTTCAGCACCGCAATTTGATTGCGACCCAACCAACGAATTTTACACCGTCAGTTATGTAATTTCCAACGGTACAGCCCCCTACACCATTGGTGGCACGACCCTTGGTGGCGCCAACTTTACCAGTTCCGCTTTATCAAACGGGCAGCCCTATAATTTTACCCTTACAGATGCCAATGGATGCTCGGCGCCTGCAATAAGTGGAAATCATGCATGCAATTGCAGCACATCGGCAGGAACGCTTTCCCAAAACCTGTTGGAAGTTTGTGAAGGCGGCTTGGCAACAGCCATTGCTCAGGGCGATGAATCACTCGACCCCAATGATGTATCCATTTTTGTATTGCATAGCGGATCAGGCAATGCACTTGGGCAGGTTTTTGACCAAAATACGACTGGTATTTTCAGTTTTCAACCCGGAATGGCTTATGAACAAACCTATTATATTTCCCTGGTAGCAGGAACAGCGCTCAATGGAGTACCCAACCCTGCCGACCCATGTTTATCGGTAGCTATTGGGCAACCGGTGGTTTTCCACAAAAACCCGACGCCTTTTGCAGGTTCCGATGGAAGTATTTGCGGCTTGTCTTTCCAGTTGGCTGCATCCAGTACCCAATATAATGGGCTTTGGCAACAAATTTCAGGCCCTCAAAACGCCAGCATCTCCACACCAAACGCAACTCAAACGCAAGCAGAGGCCCCCGTACCCGGTACTTACAAATTCAGTTGGACAGAAACAAACAAAGGTTGCATTGCCGCAGACACTATTGAAATTCAATATTTTGATGTGCCAACTGCCAGCATCGACCTTGCCTGCAATCCCACCTATACAGCGTATTCGATACAATGTACAATTAGTGGCGGAACAATGCCGTATGCAGCAAATGGAATTTCCGGCGCCTTTGCGGGAAATGTGTTTACATCCGATCTGCTTCCCGACAAAAGTCCCTACAGTTTTGTATTCACCGATGGAAACGGATGTGCAACACCTCTTCTAGATGGAACTTTTGATTGTCAGTGCATTACAAATGCAGGAAAGATGTTGGGAGGGCCGTTGGTGTTTTGTGCCAATACCCCTGCCACGGCAGTTTGGAACAACAGCCCTACCCTCGATGCCGATGATGCGGTACAATTTATCTTGCATACAACGGCCGGATCCAACCTGGGTAATATTTTAGCCAGCAATTCAACACCTACATTCGACTTTACCAACAACCTGCAAACGGGCGTTGTATATTACATATCGGCCATAGCAGGGTCTGCAACAAATGGAATAATCGACTTAAACGATCCTTGTTTAAACATTGCTGCGGGAACACCGGTACGGTGGAAGCCCATGCCTTCCATTGCAATTTCGGGCGATACCGCCATCTGTGCCGGAACAAATGTACAACTGCAATTTAAAGCCCAGGGTGCGTTCCCCTTGAGTTTGCAATATTCCCTCAATGCGGGCGGGGTTCAAAGCTTGAACATTCAGAACAGTCAGCCGATATCCATTCCAATACTTTCAGATAGTAGTCTGATTTTTAATTTTTTACGAATAAAAGACAATACCAATCCAAGTTGCGAAACCCAATTAAATGACACTGTGCGCATACAGGTTCGAAAGCCGGTTAATGCCGGTGTTCCCAATGAGCCCCTTGAATTGTGTGCAGGATCGGATCTCCCGATTCAATTGTCCAATCTTTTGAATGGCGCCGACTTTGGAGGTCTTTGGTCTGATGTTTCTTTTATACCCGTTCAAGGGGGGCAGTTTACCCCTTCCACTGGCACTTTCCAAACCGGCGGTCAAATTCCCGGAACCTACCGTTTTCAATATTTGAAGATAGCCCAGGCTCCATGCCCAAGTGATACCGCCCTGGTAGAAGTTCAATTGCAGGCCGTGCCAGTGGCCGATGCCGGGGAAGACAAAACCTTAAATTGCAATCAAACCCAGGCTGTTCTTGGCGGTCCGGGCACCACCCCTGGTGTTCAATATGCCTGGGACCTCAATGGCAATCCCTCTGGAACCGAAGCCACCTTGGTCGTTGGGGCGCCAGGAGATTATCAATTAAAAGTGACCAGCAGTGCAGGTTGTACTGCAATCGACCAGGTTACGGTACTGCTGGATGCGGAATTGCCGGTTGCAAAAAAAATCAGGGTACAAAATGTGCGTTGTTTTGGTGAAAAAAATGGAAGTATCCAACTCGACTCCATCGTAAGTACCCATCCACCAGTTTTATTTTCCCTGAATGGGGGCCCTTTCAATTCCATTCATGCTTTTAACCCATTGGCGCCGGGAATTTATCGCATTCGTTTGCAGGATGCCAACGGTTGCGAATGGGAGACAGACACCTTGAAAATCATGCAAGCGCCCAAACTGACCGTAAGTTTGGGAACAGATTTGGTGGTTCACCTTGGTGATACTGCAACCCTTACTGCGCAAAGTTCCCTTCCATTGAACGCTTTGAAGCACATCCAGTGGTCACCCTTGCGCGACACCATCCACGAAGGCCAGCTATTTCAGGAATTTAGGCCCCTGAAAAACGAGCAAATTGGCATTCAAATTCAGGATACCAATGGATGCATTGCATCCGATCGGATTCAAATCATTGTAAAAAAACTGGATCGGATATACATCCCCAACATTATAAAGCCCGACAGCGACAACAATGCATTTTTAACCGTGTATGCCGGCAATGAGGTCACGATGATTCATTCCTTGCAGATATTTGACCGTTGGGGATCAAAAGTGTTTGAAGCATTTAATTTTGAACCCAACTCCGAATCCATTCACTGGGATGGTAAATTCAATGGTGCAGATGTAAATCCTGGCGTATATGTATACTATGTGGTTGCGCAATTGATCAACGGAGAGAAAATGTTGGTAAAAGGCGATGTCACCGTTTATCGTTAAAAAGAGGCAAAAATTAGGAAAAGAGAAAAAAATACTATTCTAAGAAACAACAGTTTGACAAAATCAGGTGTTGACAATGCAATTCCGTTTTCAATTTACCTGATTTTGTTTAACTGGTATAATTCCATTCGTTAAAAAAGCGTTTGTTCTTTCACTCGAAATAAAATTCTTGTTTTCTTTGCAGGATGAATTTCTGAGTAATCCTTCTATCTCCGCCATCTTGGATTTAACAAGTCACTGATTAATTGTTCATCCTAACCCGATTGAAAAAAAAATTTGGAGACCCAAACAGCGAATTGTTTTGTTGTTGGATCATCAAGTTATCAAGCATAATCCAATTGAGCGCTTTCAGTACCTCCTTTTAAAGGTGGTACATACTTTTCCAAACAATACAAACTACCTATTTTTCATGGGAAAAAAATTACTCCTATCATTGTTGGTTTTAGTGGCTACCTATTTGCAAATGAAGGCACAGGTAACACCGCCATGCGGCAACCCACCACCACCTGGGGCAAATTCTTGTACCACAACTTGCGTATATTGTGATTTTGATGGCTATATGGGGATCAACAATGGCCCTCCATCTGGTGGTAACGTCGTTTGCGGCCAGATTTCCATTCACAATGACCAGTGGTTTGGATTTGTTGCCGGTTCAACAACCATTTCCATCGACATTCTTACATCTAATTGCCAAAACGGCGATGGTCTTCAAGTGGCATTTTTCGCCAATTGCCAGGATGATGCCATTGTATGCAATCCTGGTGGTCAAGGACAAGGTGGACAACCGCTCAACCTCACCTACAACAATTTTGTGCCCGGCCAAACCTATTACCTCATGATCGACGGTTGGGTTGCCGACGTATGTAACTACGAAATTGATGTAATTGACGGATCGGTCACTGCACCGCCGCCTGCCACTCCCCCTGTTCCTCAAGGACCAACCATCGTTTGTCCGGGCGCAACCGCTGTTTACACCATTCCGGATGTAGATGGCGCCGGCTATTATGTTTGGACAGCGCCTGCCGGTAGCAGCATCAATGGCGGTGGGGCTTCTGCCAATATCCCCGCACCCGATGGTACAACCGTTACCGTTACTTTTGGCAATGGAACCGGCGCTGTATGTGTACGGGCGGGCAATGCCTGCAATCCGATCTCTCCACAGTCCTGCAAACCAATAACAAATCAGCCTATTCCACCAACCATTCTGCCCAAACAAATCGTTTGTAATGAAGACCTTCCCTTTGAATTGCCCTGGGGACCTCAAGTGAATACATCTGGTACCTACTCGACAACCTTAGATTCTTACCTGGGTTGTGACAGCGTGGTCAAATTGCCTGTTGTGGTTATTCCACCCAAATT
>JAGWYI010000395.1 GCA_018969455.1 Bacteroidota bacterium
AATCAAAACTCCCTACTTTCACACCATGTATAGCCATGAAATTTCCATTCGGGTACGTTACGGCGAAACCGACAAGATGGGGTATTTGTATTACGGCAACTATGCCGAGTACTTCGAAGTGGGACGGGTGGAGCTCATTCGTTCCTTGGGTATTTCCTACAAAGACCTCGAAGACGAGCACGGCATCTGGTTGCCGGTGGTGAGTTTGGACATGCGTTTTGTGCGTCCGGCCTACTACGACGATTTGCTCACCGTGCGCAGCACCCTGCGCAGCTTGCCCGACACCCACATTGTTTTTCACGTGGAGGTTTTGAATGAAAAAGGCAAATTGGTGAACGGGGGCCGGGTGCGCTTGTGTTTTTTTGATGCTGCGCAAAAAAAAGTTGTTCCGGCGCCCGATTTTTTGATCGATCGATTGAAGCCCTATTTTCCCAACGATCCAGCCGAATAATCCCTATGCGCAAAACAAACACCATCGGACAAATACGGCGTTATTTTAAATACCACCCTTTGTGGCTGCGCACAGCAGATTGGGCCAAAACGCATTCCTTTCCTGGCTTGAGTCGCATTCCGATTTATTATTTGATTGCCTTCATTCGAAAGGAAATCAAAGATGATGCCATCACCACGCGGGCCAACAGCATGGCATTCAGTTTTTTTATGGCCATTTTTCCGTCTATCATTGTGTTGTTCACCATGTTGGCCTATACGCCCTTGTATCAGGAGTTCGACGAAATATTGTACAGCAACATCCATGAAATCATGCCTGGCAACGCCGGAAAAATGTTGATGCAAACCATCCAGGATATTGCCACCAAGCCCCGAAGTGGTTTGCTGTCTTTTGGTTTTTTCCTGGCCATCTGGTTTTCTTCCAATGGCATGTTGTCGATGATGAAAGGCCTGGAAAAAGAATATACAGCCACTTTCAAGCGCCGCAACGATTTCCAGAAGCGGATCATAGCCATTCAGCTCACCTTTTTGTTGGCCTTTGTGCTGGTCGCTTCGGTGATATTGGTTATTTTGGGCGAGCCGATTTTGCGTTTTGTATTTACCTATATCAAAGCCGATTACATCACGCGGGTGATCTTTTTTTCCTTTCGCTGGGTGGTGGTTTTGGGGCTGTTTTACGCCATTTTTTCCACCATTTACCGCTACGGATCCTCCATACGGCGACCAATTCCCTTTTTTAATGCCGGCGCCACCCTGGGCACCCTGCTTTCGGTCATCACTTCCTGGGGCTTTTCATTTTATGTCGACAATTTTGGCAACTACAACAAACTATATGGTTCGATCGGCACCCTGATCGTACTCATGTTGTGGATTCAGTTGAATTGCATGATTTTGCTGCTCGGCTTTGAAGTAAACGCCGGCATTGCTGTATTGCAGCATGCAAGGGGTAAAAAAGGAAAAAAGAAAGTGGAGGAAGGTTAAAAATCCCAGCCAATGCAGTATTTATAAAAATTTAACCCAAATCCGGCGCGCAGCGGGAACAAATTTCCGGCAGCGCTGTTTTTTCGCTTGTATGAAAGATTACCAAAACATCACAACCTTGGGCGCATTGCGCGCAAGCGGATATCAGCCCCGCAGCATTAAAGATGAATTGCGCGCCAATTTGATCCGCAAAATCCAGCAAAAAGAGACCATTTTCCCCGGTATTTTTGGTTTTGACGACACCGTTTTGCCCGACATCGAACGGGCAGTGCTCAGTCGGCACAACATGTTGCTGCTGGGTTTGCGCGGACAGGCAAAAACCCGGATCGCCCGGCAATTGCTGCATCTTTTGGATGAATACATCCCTGTAGTAGCAGGCAGCGAACTCAACGACGACCCCATGGCGCCTATCAGCCGATTCGCTGTAGACTTGATTGATGAAAAAGGCGACGAAACACCCGTTGCCTGGATGCACCGCAGCGAGCGTTATGTAGAAAAACTTGCCACGCCCGATGTAAGCATCGCCGACCTCGTGGGCGATGTGGATCCCATTAAAGCTGCCAACCTGCGTTTGCCGTATTCCGACGAACGTGTGATCCATTTTGGTTTGATTCCCCGGGCCCATCGTTGTCTGTTTGTGATCAACGAGTTGCCCGATTTGCAGGCGCGCATTCAGGTGGCATTGTTCAATGTGTTACAAGAGGGCGATATGCAGATTCGCGGTTTCAAACTGCGCCTGCCGCTGGATGTGGAATTTGTATTTACCGCCAATCCGGAAGATTACACCAACCGCGGCAGCATCATAACCCCGCTCAAGGACCGGATTCAGAGCCAGATCACCACCCACTATCCGACATCGATTGAAATTGGTCGGCGAATTACCGAGCAGGAAGCCAACATTCCGGCTGTTCAGCGCGAACAGATTCGGGTGCCAGATTTGCTCAAAAATTTGATTGAGGAAGTGGCTTTTAGCGCCCGCGACAGCGAATTTGTAGATAAAAAATCGGGCGTGAGCGCGCGCCTGACCATTTCTGCATACGAAAACCTGTACTCCACCGCCGAACGTCGGCTTTTACGAAATGAAGAAGAAAAAACCACCGCCCGCATCACCGATTTCTGGGGTGTGGTGCCTGCCATCACCGGCAAAGTAGAGATGGTGTATGAAGGCGAACAGGAAGGTGCACATGTGGTGGCGCTCACCATCATTGGCGAGGCCCTGAAAAAACTGTTTTTACAACATTTCCCGAATCCGACCAAGCTCAAACGTGGACAGGAACGCGATCCTTACGGCGTGATCAAGTCCTGGTTTGCCGGTGGAAATGCCGTCGATTTGTTTGTCGATTTGTCTGGAAAGAAATTTTACCAGGAACTTGATCAGGTTGCCGGTTTGCGCAAACTCGTAGAATCCCGCGGAATCGACGAAACAGAAGCATACACCTATATGGAACTCGTGCTGCATGGTTTGTCGGAAATGGAAGTGCTCAGCAAAGAGTTTATCGACAACAAATGGCAGTTCAAGGATTTCCTGACCGGAAAAATTGATACAGGCGACGACGATGATCTGGGCGATTTGTTCAATTAATTGCTGCATAGCATTATTGAACATTGAATTTCGAACACCGAATTTCAAATTTCGAAAGGAATACAATTTTGGAAGTTTCGATTTGTCGTATTTTTGACCAATGTCAGAAGATACACTTTCCTTGCGTTCCCGTTTAATTGCCATTGGCGCCGTGTTGGCTGTGGTGGGGGCTATTGTTTTGTACGTGCGCGAATTTCCGGTGTTCACCAACACCATTCATGCACGCACGCTCGTGCTGGGTTCCATCGTTGTGGGGCTCATGCTTGCAGGCTTGTTTTATTATTTCAAACGCAAGCAATTCAGTCCCTGGGAGCGGCATTTGCCCGAATTTTTTGGTTTAATCATCTTAGCCTTGTTTTTCAGTCCGCTTTTGGGCAGTTTACTCAACCGCGGTTTGGGCCGCAGTACCCATCAATCTTTTGAGTTTTTGTCGGAAAAGCCCTATGTATCCAGTTCTTATGGTTTGTTGATCCGGCAGAAGGTACAGCAGCGCGGCTGGTTGCTGGAGGTGCGGGAAAACGGGGCTTTGCACCGGTTTCGGTATCAGAAGCAGGCCTATTATCCCATAACCAATCCGGGTGACCCAGTATTATTGCCCATTCGTGACGGATTGTTTGGTTTTCGGGTGATGGAGTTGCGTTGAGCGTGCAAACTGGCATGCTTTTGTGGGATGGTATTTTTTGATATGAAAACACAAATACTATTGCCATTTTTAGTGTTGAGGTCGCTGGTTTTGCATGCCCAATACACCCCGTTTTTTCCCGAAACTTTTGTAGTTACGGCGCAGGCGCTCAACCTGCGCGAACAGCCCGACATCAATTCCCGCAAAATCGGTACGTTGCCACGCGGGGCCCAGGTGTCCTTTGTTTCAGCCGTCAACAACGGCGAATACGTGCAATTGGATACCAGCAGCGGGTACGCACCCTGGTTTCAGGTGCGGTACAAAGACAAAACCGGCTATGCTTTTGGCGCCTATTTGGCGGGTACCTATCAGTTGTTGTATGAAGATGACATGCAGGAAACCCTGCCGCCGCTCAACTGGTATGGCGTGTACGCGCGCGACAGTTTTTCCGATGAATTGCGGAAAGTCTCCGTTCGTTTGGAGGAGGTGTACAACGAAATGTACGACGCCAAGGTAAAAATGGTAAAAACCGACCAAAAAACACCTGCCAAGTTTCTAGTTGGCGTTGTTGGCGCGTTAAAAACCGGCTATGTGGGGCCGCTTGGAACCTATAAAACGGGCGATTATTACATGGCGGATGGGTTGTTTCCCGGCGCCCAGCTCAGCATATACCCGGGACAGGAGCCCAACGACACCACGTTCAAGGCCGCCTATCAGTTGGCTGCCACTGGCTGCGCCCAGTTTATCGACGATTATGTACAAACCAAAGATTACCACCTTTATTTGGTTGAT
>JAGWYI010000396.1 GCA_018969455.1 Bacteroidota bacterium
AGCCATGTCCTATTGCCGAAAAAATAAATGCAGCATGGCGTTAAAAGATTTGCCTTTCAGCATTTCGGAGGTTTTAAAACAGTTTCTTAGAGTCTGTAAAAAATTATGTTTTTACAGGGGCCCGGGCAAAAAACCTTTTATACCGCTTATTTTCGCAATTTTAGCTGCCGTAAGCGATTGAGTTTGCCTCTTCGCATCAATTCCTTTCCGAATTCTTTGTGCCGGGAAATCAAGCCCTGCTGTAATACCAACAGCCAACAAGCCCGCCCAGGGTAGACCCTATAACCATGGTTGCTGATAAGATCAGGAACAAATTCAAGGGCAACAGCCCCATTACCACAAAACCAAAGGCCATGAATCTGGTGGTCAGCAGCAACAAAAAGGTGGCTAACAAAGCGTTTTTCCAGCCTTTTCCGTATTTCGGGAGAAACGACGCGTAGGTCCATACGATCATCATTCCGTACAAGAGGTGAAATGGGAAAAAATAGGCCGGTACAAGGGGATTGGGCGTAATGCCGTGTGCCAAAAGAAATTCGGTGATTCTTGGCCCTGCGATGAAGATCCCGTTTGGTGCGTCTACCATATTCAGCAGCATGCCCGTTATGATGCCGCCAATAATTACTTTTTTTGAACGAATTGCGTTTTCCATTTTGTGCCGTTTTGTTTGAACAGGCGCTTGAACGCCTGTGTTTTGTGGTGAAGCATGGCACAAAATTGCAGGTAGGCTACTCCGTAAAATTGTAAAATATTGCGGTCTTTTTCAGCGCTTTCGGACTCACGCCACCGGAATACTTTTTAAATGTGTTGGTGAAATGCGCCTGGTCTGAAAATCCGAGGGCCAGGGCCACCTCTGTCAAGGATTTGTGTTGAAAAATCAGTTTCCTGGCCTCGTTGAGCCGCAATTGCATTTGAAAAGCACTCGGTGTGATACCCACCTGTTTTTTAAACGCCCGCAACAAATGAAATTTACTCAAAAAGGCCTGTTTCGATAAATCATCCAACGAAAAGTTTTCCCTGAAATGCGTTTCAATAAATGCTTTGGCCCTTTCTACTGCCATTTGGTCGGTATTTACCGCCGGGCTTGCAACTTTTTGAGAAGCCGGTAAAGACAAAAGTTCGTTTATCGCATAAAATAAATTGATTTCCGTGCTTTGTGCTGTCTGCGTTGGGTCGGTAAGCATTTGAAGGGTTTTCCGAAAATGCACCAACATGCTTTTGCTGGTATCGACATCGGCGACCATCGGCTCAAAAACGGGATAAATGGATGCCCCCTGGTTTAATTCCAGGCATATTTCCTGTATATAATCGCTTTTCAACACCAGGACTTCGGCGGCCCAGCCGGTGTCGCCATTGGGCTTGCCCGAATGCAAATTGCCCGGGTGAACCAGGTAAAACTGACCGGCAACAATGGGCAGCTGGCGTTCACCCTGAAAAAACGTCCCTTGCCCTCTGGAAATATACCCCACCTGGTAATCTTTGGGAAAATAAAGAATATCATCCCAATGGTTGCCGCTCCATTGCAACATTTTTACCTTGTCGGTTAAGGCAAATCGCCTTTCAGAAAAACTTGCTTCAATTTGAGACATGATACCAAAAACAGCTGCTTGGAGGAAAAAATCAGTACAACAACATGCTGAATTTCCCGGAAATGCACGCCCAAAAAGGGACAACAAAAAAGGGAAAGCAATCCTTCGGAAAAGCCGGCCTGAGTCGGACTTGCCTTTGTAGCTTTTAGAAACTGTTTTAACTCCCCAGGAATCGTTGTTCAATCCCTTTTCTAAAGGCCTCATCCCCTACCTGCAAACGGAGCGCATAGGTATTTTGGGCATCCATACCGGCAACATACCTTAACTTGTCTTTTCCGTCGGTAGCTGCTTCAAATACCACTTCTGCTATTTGCGCAGCTGTAGAGCCCATTTCGGTTCTTTCGGGTCGTGTAAATTCGGCCATTACCTTGCTGATTGCCTCCTGATAGGCATCGTGGGTGGCCAAATCCAGGGATCGGGTGGCAAAATCGGTCTTTATCCCGCCGGGAGAAACCGTTTTTACGCCAATTCCAAATGGTTTCAGTTCAAATGCCAAACTTTCGCTAAAACCTTCCAAAGCCCATTTGGTCGCGTGGTATACGGAATTGAATGGAAACGTGACCAATCCACCAATGGACGTTGTGGTGATAAACAAACCCTGTTTTCTTGCTCTGAAATAAGGAATAAAAGCCTGCGTAACCCGGATTACGCCCAATAAGTTGGTCTGGAGCTGTCTGACTACCTGGGCATCGCTTGTCCCTTCCAAAGGACCTGCCAGTCCATACCCCGCGTTGTTGAAAACAACATCGATGTTTGACAACTCCAAGGCTTTTTCTACAGTCGTTTTAATCTGATCCGGATTGGTAACATCAAGCGGCAGAATGGTCATGTTTTCCAATTGGCCGAGTTCCGTGTCTTTTTCCGGGCTGCGCATGGTTGCAATAACATGCCAGCCTTTTGCGGCAAATAATTTGGCAGTGGCGCTTCCCAAACCGGTAGAAGCGCCTGTAATAAAAATGGTTTGTTGCATCTTGTTATCGGTAAGATTTTGAGCAAATATAGGGGATTGGCTGAAACCTGTGTGGAGGGTTGGTACTGAACGGGAAGAGGCGCGATTAGGCTATCGAGGAACGTGAGAATCCGGCATTATGCCATCATTTGCGGGTTTAATGAATAAATCAGAATGAATTTCGGTGATTTATAATGATTTATAAAGATTCTTGCACGCAAAACCTTCGCAGCTTGAGTTCTAATAGATGCATCAACAAGACATTCCAGCGAAAAAGCGGTTCAAATAGAACTTTCCGGGTAAATGCCTTGGTTTGGGTAATTCCAAACCGGAAGTTGTTCAGATTTTTAATTTATGGACAGGAACCGGAATATTGGTAAGCAATCCGGTAATTGGTATAACAACGCTCCAAAGGGCGAAACATACCTTTGCAGAAGAAATCATAAAAAAAAGCACCATGGAAAAAAGAATATTAGGAAAAAGCGGGCTGGAAGTTTCGACTTTGGGTTTGGGTTGTATGGGATTGAGTTTCGGCTATGGCCCTGCAGTTGCCAAGGAGCAAGGCATTCAATTGATCCGTGCTGCCTTTGAGCAAGGCATCACCTTCTTTGATACTGCCGAGGCCTACGGGGCTGCCAATGAGGAATTGGTTGGCGAAGCCGTAAAACCATTTAGACAATCGGTTGTTATCGCCACCAAGTTTGGCTTTCTGGACGGTGATGCGCAAAAGGGGTTGGACAGCCGACCGGAGCGCATCCGACAAGTGGTGGAAAACTCCTTAAAAAGACTTCAAACTGATTATATTGATTTGTTGTACCAACATCGGGTTGATCCCAATGTGCCCATGGAAGATGTTGCCGGCGCCGTAAAAGATTTGATCACCGAAGGCAAAGTAAAGCATTTCGGACTTTCGGAGGCGGGCGCAAGCAGCATCCAGAAAGCCCACGCGGTGCAACCCGTAACGGCTTTACAAAGCGAATATTCCATCTGGTGGCGCGAACCTGAAAAAGAAATCCTGCCAACTTTGGAAGCCCTGGGCATTGGTTTTGTACCTTTCAGTCCTTTGGGAAAAGGCTTCCTAACGGGCGCTATTAACGAAAATACCCAATTTGACAGCACCGATTTTAGAAACATCGTTCCTCGTTTTTCAGCGGAAAACAGGAAAGCCAATCAGGCATTGGTTGATTTGTTAAACTCCATTGCGCTGGAAAAAAAGGCAACTCCTGCCCAAATTGCATTGGGCTGGTTGCTGGCGCAAAAACCCTGGATTGTTCCGATTCCCGGTACGACAAAATTGCACCGTCTGACTGAAAATATTGGCGGCGCAACCGTGAATTTGACCGAAGCGGATGTGCGCGCAATTGATGAGGCCTTTGAAAAAACAACCATTTATGGCGATCGTTATCCGGCGCATCTGCAACAAAGAGTTGGTAAATAAATTTAAACAAAATAAAACATGCATACAGTTAACGTAAAAGCGTTTGGAGCCCCGGCAAAAGATGCCGACTTAAAACCCATGCACATTGCCCGGAGAAATGTCACGCCCAATGATGTTGAAATTGACATCCTGTATTGCGGCGTTTGTCATTCCGACTTGCATACGGCCCGAAACGATTGGGGTGGAACGATTTACCCAGCTGTTCCCGGCCACGAAATTATCGGCAGGATTACGAAAATCGGGCATGAGGTTACCAAATTTAAATTGGGCGATTTGGTCGGCGTAGGTTGTTTGGTCGATTCTTGTCAAACCTGCAGCAGTTGCCAGCAGCATTTGGAGCAGTATTGTTTGAATGGCGCTACGGGCACTTACAACAGCAAAGACAAACATCTGGATGGGCATACGTTTGGCGGTTATTCCGAAAAGGTGATTGTACGTCAAGAGTTTGTGTT
>JAGWYI010000397.1 GCA_018969455.1 Bacteroidota bacterium
CCTGGGAGCGGAATACAGGGTTTGGGCGCATTTTACCCTCGAATTAGCCATCAATACTTGCTACACAGGCGAAAGTTGGGATCAGAAAGGCATTGCCTATCTGAGCATCGGAGCAAACTGGCATTGGTGTGCAGCCAATTAAAAAAAAATTTTGCGAAACCAATTGGTTGCATGTATATTTGCAACCAATTGGTTTCCTATTTAGCCTTTATGAGACGAGACGTTTTTCAAGCCATTTCCGACCCAACGCGACGTGCAATCCTCGTTCTGCTTGCAGCGCAAGCCATGACGCCCAATGCCATTGCGGCGCATTTTAACGGAAGCCGTCAATCCATTTCCAAGCATTTGCGCATCCTTTCTGAATGTGCCTTACTGACGCAAAAGCAAGATGGACGGGAAATCCATTATGAACTAAAAATCGATAAAATGAAAGAAATCGATGTTTGGCTCGAGCAATTCAGGAAAATCATGGAAACCCAATTCCAACAACTCGATGACGTATTGCACATTCTTAAACATTCAGAAAAATGAACCTGCTTTTCGATTTTACCGTAAACAAAGACACGGCGACCATTTATGTTACGCGCGAATTCGCCGCCGAACTGGACCTGGTATGGGACGCCTGGACCAAAGCTGAAATACTAGACCAGTGGTGGGCCCCGAAGCCCTGGCGGGTGCAAACGAAAGAAATGGATTTCCGGGAAGGCGGTCGCTGGTTGTATGCCATGGTTTCCTCAGAGCAAGTCGCTGGTTGGAGTTTGGTCGAATTTATCGAAATTCAACCCAAGTTGAGCTTCACGACCAGGAATGCCTTTTGTGATGAAAACGGAAATCCAAAGGAATCAAATGTTACTTCGTCCTTGACCACACAAACTTTCAAAGCCGAAGCAGGAAAAACCACCGTTCAAATTGTGAAAAAAATGGCGGATCTGAGCGAACTTGAGCATTTCGTTGCCATGGGCTACCAGGAAGGCATTCAAGCAGTTATGCTTAATTTGGAGGCCTTGTTGCGCTCGTAGATGGGTAAAATAATTAATTTAACCCTTGAGGCGTAAATAGTATATATACTGGACGTTGCCTGAAAGGCAGCATTCATTGTCATACTGAGCGCTGATTTTCAATGATTTAGGCCGAAGGCCATGCACAAAAGCAAGCAGCGCGAAGTATACCTCACGTCGCCAGGATTTGTGCGAAATAATTAGTATAAACCACAGAATGTTATATAAATATATAATATTTTTCAAGTTCTGGAATAGCATTCCGTTGAATAAGCAATTAAATATGCATTCAACGACAAAAGACGGTTCAGTTTTCCGATTAAAACTGAACCGTCTAAATATTATACCAGGATTTGCAGGATTTTGATATAATTTGAATGCTTTGTATTTTACTTGGCCAATCTTAAGGCTGTTGCGTAAGCATCTGGAAGCGGGCTATCTTCGACCGCCTTTGCGGCCTTCTCTACGTTATAATTAAACCGCATAAAAGATACCTTAACACTATTGGGGTCGTTAAGGTTAAGGCCTTCATTCAGTTCAAGGAGTGCATAGCAACCGCGCGGGTCACCATCTTTAGGTTTTCCGACAGAACCAATATTGATTGCATGGCGATAATTCGGATTTTTCCCTTTTCCAGCATCTAGAATACGATGGTAAGGTTTGTGTGTATGACCGAAACATAATATGCCAGCATTTGCACCCTGAATAATGCGAAGCAAGCTTTCTTCATCCCGGTCTTCAAACAGATATTCGTTGATTTTGCGCGGACTTCCATGAACCAATAACAGCGAAACAGGATGACCGTCATTCATTTCAAGTTCCACCCGGATATGTTTTGGTAATTCCCGAAGATATTGCCGTTCCTCCGAACGCATGATTTGGTTGGTATAGGAAATTGAAACCGCACCATTGGCTTTTTCATCATCGGTTTTATAAGCGCAACCGCAATCGTCGCTGCTGCGCCCTATGCCAAAATCATAGTTGCCTGCAATGGTCGGTATACCACGCCTGCGAATTTCCTGGATAACTTCATTTGGCCAAATATTATAACCAACCAAATCACCAAGACAAAATACCATGTCGGGTTGTTGATTATCAATATCTGCAAGGCAGGCTTCGAGAGCCGGTAAATTGGCATGAATATCACTGAAGAGTGCAATTTTCATACAATAAATGATTTATGTGGTTTTTAAAAAGACAATTTTGTCAACAAAAACGGCAAACAAAGCACCGATGACCGGTGCGCTTAAATAAATCCAAACCAACGCCAAATTACCGCTCACAATTGCCGGAGCAAGCGACCTGGCCGGGTTCATTGAGGCCCCCGATATTGGACCTGCAAACATGGCTTCCAATAGAACAACCGATCCAATTACAATCCCCGAAAACCAGCCCGTTTCTTTAGCACCCTGTGATACGCGCAAAATGACCAACATGAGTAAAAAAGTCAGGATGATTTCCAATATAAAAGATTGTAATGGTTCCCCAAACGGTAGGGTTGCACCCAAATTTTGAGAATTTGGGAACAATATGCGCAAAATAAGGCTTGCCAAAAATGCACCTGCAAACTGACTACCGATATATGGCGCAACGTTTTTAATTGAAAAAAGTCGGGAGGCCCAGAAAGCAAGGGTAACTGCCGGATTGAAATGTGCGCCGGAGACTTCACCAAAAGTGTAAATCATTGCCATAACAATCAATCCAAATGTAATTGCAATTCCAACATGCGTTACCAAGCCGCCTGTTACTTCATTGATGACAATGGAGCCCGTGCCACAAAAAACAAGTGCAAAAGTTCCAATGCCCTCTGCAAAAAATCTATTCATTGGTTTTCAGCATTTAAGTTCTGAAAATAAAGGCCTAATAAAGTTATATTTTATTATAATACGAAATGATTTTTCTGCCAGACCGGTCGCTTTTTGCCCAGCGTACCCGGAATAATGGGACGAATTATGGTGATAAAAGGAAGAAGGCACGGCAAAAAGGATTTACATATTACAAAAAATACAATTTTTATTGGCCTGCAAGATTTTATTCTGTTCCGAACAGCTAGAGCATCCAACTAAATGCAAGAGCACCTATCGAAACACAATGTTTTCATGTTTAAAAAACTTAACAGCAACCACTTCCGGGGGTGCAACAGGTTTTTCCCGCTTCGGTTGCCAATTCGCGCAACTGTAATTTTCTTTTGGCCTGAATGGCGGCTTTTTCTGTAGGATCGCCGCCCGGTTTTTCGGCATAAACCGTGATGCTGAAAATACCTGCTTTGGCATCAACAAATGCTTCCAGGTCTTCTTTTGAGAGGTATTCCAATAAAATTTCGTCGGGTATGAGAATCGGTTTTTGTTTTTGAACCAAACGGGCCTCAAAACCGGCTTCTTCGATGAGCCCTAAATAGGCATCCATCTGCATGGCCCCTGAAACACAACCTGCATACATTTCTGATGCTTCGCGCAGGGCCTCCGGGAGTTCCCCGCGTAAAACCACGTCTGAAATGCTGAAATGCCCGCCCGGACGAAGGACCCGGAATATTTCCGCAAAGGTCTTTGCTTTATTGGGAACCAGGTTCAGCACACAATTGCTCACCACCACATCTACCGAATTATCGCTTACCGGCAGGTCTTCAATATCGCCTTCCCGAAACTCCACATTTTGAAATCCCAATTTTTCAGCGTTTTCCCGGGCGCGGCGCAACATGGCCTGGGTAAAATCCACGCCAATTACCTTGCCGCTCGGCCCGGTTTCGGCGCGGGCAACAAAACAATCATTGCCGGCGCCGGAACCCAAATCCAGTACGGTATCCCCTGCTTGTATTTGGGCAAATTCTGTCGGCAAACCGCAGCCCAAGCCCAAATCGGCATCCGGATTGTAACCGCTTAAATTGTCGTAACGGTCAGACATAATGTTGTACGTGCCGGGGGTACCGAAACCGCAACAGGAAGTTGCGTTGGTTTCCTTGTCTTGCAAGGCGATTTCCGAGTATTTTTCCCGGACGATCTGTTTTAATGCTTCTGCGTTGTGCATTGTTTTATTGGTTTACGTGAAAAAATCATCGTAAAAACACGATGAATGTATTTAAATTTTTTTATTTTAAATCAACAACACCCCTGGTCATGGGTGATTTTAAAAAACGTTTTAAGGATTTGTTCAAAACGTTGGAAGGCTTTTGGGTTGATGCAATAGCAGGATTTCGCGCCCTCCACAGTCCCCTGGATTAAACCTGCCTCCTTCAATTCTTTCAAATGTTGTGAAACCGTGCTTTGGGCCAGGGGCAAAACCTCCACAATTTCCCCACAAATACAGGTTTGCCTGCGAGCCAATTCTTTTAAAATGGCAATACGTGCAGGATGCGCCAAGGCTTTTGCCAAATTGGCCAACTCCTGATCTTCTGGTTCAAATGCCTCTTTTTTGTGGGTCATGC
>JAGWYI010000398.1 GCA_018969455.1 Bacteroidota bacterium
CAACAACAACCACTTCGGGATCAAATGCTTCTCCCGAAAATGCAAAAAAGGCCATTGTTCCAATTTTACGGATGATACACACAAAGACTTTTTTCGCATTTTTAATAACCCCTGGGAAAGCTGGCGCGCGCACAGTCAAATGATTTCAAGTGGCAGATATGCCAAGTTGAAGAAATTCGGTTTCGACTACAAACGCTGGGCCCGCGGTTTGCAAAGCATTGGCTATGCAACCGACCCAAACTACGCCGACAAATTGATTGGTGTAATTGAAAAGTACGAGTTAAACCGATATGACCGCTGAGGGGGGGCGGTCAGCGGACATCAGTTCAACTTATCCATGTCTCGGATCAATATCGTGTTCCGATTAAAATGGATCAAATTAGATTTTTTCAGCTCATTCAAAATGGCTGTAACCGTCTGGCGACTTGCGCCTACAAGATTGGCAATATCCTGTTGAGTCAAACCATGTTTTACCAGGGTCTCAAACCCAACCTGACGACCACGTTCTCCTGCACTTTCTTTTAAAAATTCAACAATGCGTGTGCGAACATCTTTCAAAATCAAAGACTCCCATTGACGTTCCGCCTTCCGCAACCGCTCGCCTAAATAAAGCATAACCGATTGAGCCAACTCGAAATTCTGCTGAAGCAACATCTTAAAGTCGTCTACCCTAACCTGATAGAAACTAACCTCCCGATTCATTGTCGCAGCAAATTCCGATCTACGCTGCTCGCCCGTCAAACCCAATTCCCCAAACATCGATTGAGGATGTTGAATACTTTTAATAATTTCTCGCCCATCCGGAGAAAAAATGCCGATCTTTACTGCGCCGCTTACCAATAAGCAAATAAAATTACTGGGTTCATCGGCCAGGTAAATAAAGGAATGTTTCGGAACAGTTCGGTACTCTGCCATTTGACCCAAAATTCGAAGGTCGGAAGCAGACAACGCCGAAAAAAGCGGGAACTTGCTAAAGGTATCTGTTATTTCATGTGCTCCCATGTGGATTGTTAAAAGTTCATTATTAGACAGAATTATCTCTTAGGCTCTGTTACCAAAATTGTGCCAATGCAATTTTTTTCAGCTTATCAGTATTATTGTACTACCTTTCTCCCATGGTCAATGTCTCAGCAATATGAACACCGTACAAGCATATTCTCTACTTACCGATTTCGACATCGCTCTGTTTCAAGCAGGCAAACATTTCCAACTCTACCACAAACTCGGCAGCCACATCCTAGAACTTGATGGCGTATCAGGTACCTATTTTGCGGTCTGGGCCCCACACGCGGTGCGGGTATCTGTTACCGGTAACTTTAACCAATGGAACACCGAAACCCACATCCTCCATCCACGATGGGATAAAAGCGGAATTTGGGAAGGATTTGTCCCTAATGTTAAAAAGGGGGATACGTATAAATACCATATTCACGGCGCCTCTGGTTTGAAACTGGATAAAGGTGATCCATTTGCCCTGCTTTGGGAAGCGCCTCCACGCACTGCCTCCGTAGTCTGGTCGCTCGATTTCTCCTGGAATGATCAAACCTGGCTCGAAAATCGAACCAAACAGGCCCTTCAACCCAAACCCTGGTCGGTTTATGAAGTACACCTGGGCTCCTGGATGAAAAAACCAGAAGAAGGTAACCGCTCCCTTAATTACACCGAATTGGCCACCGAATTGGTGCGCTACGTAAAAGACATGGGATTCACCCATCTTGAGTTCATGCCTGTCATGGAACACCCATACTTCCCTTCATGGGGATACCAGGTAACCGGATATTTTGCGCCTTCAAGCCGCTTCGGAAATCCGGAACAATTGATGGAAATAGTAAATGCCTGCCACCACGAAGGCATCGGAGTCATCCTCGACTGGGTCCCCTCCCATTTCCCAGGCGATATTCATGGGCTATACCTTTTCGATGGATCACACCTATACGAATACGCTGATATGCGCCGAGGTTTCCACCCCGACTGGAACTCCTATGTTTTTGATTACGGCCGAAATGAAGTACGTGCGTTTCTAATATCCAATGCCCTTTTTTGGCTCGAATACTACCATGCCGATGGATTGCGGGTAGATGCTGTTGCCTCAATGTTATACCACGATTATTCCAGAAAAGAAGGAGAATGGATTCCCAATATATATGGCGGCCGGGAAAATCTGGAGGCAATATCTTTTTTGAAAGATTTTAATGAGGCCGTTTACCAAAATTATCCTGGCGTGGAAACAATCGCCGAAGAAAGTACGGCCTTCCCCAAAGTAAGTCACCCCATCTCAGAGGGCGGACTCGGTTTTAGCCAGAAATGGATGATGGGATGGATGCATGATGCTTTAAGTTACTTCAAACGCCCCCTAATTTTTCGAAAATGGCATCAAAATGAAATTACTTTTTCCCTGGTATATGCCTTTTCTGAAAAATTTATGCTCCCTCTCAGCCATGATGAAGTGGTACATCTCAAATCATCTCTCATTTACAAAATGCCTGGCGATGAATGGCAAAAATTTGCCAACTTGAGAACCCTTTTCGGATTGCAATGGGCTCATCCAGGCCATCAATTGCTTTTTATGGGTGGTGAAATTGGTCAAACTACAGAATGGAGCCACGATCGAGGAGTTACCTGGGAACTCCTGAAATACCCTTTCCACCTCGGCGTACAACAATGGGTGAAAGACTTGAACCTGTGCTATACAAATTACGCCGCATTTTGGAGAAACGCTTTTAGCACAGATGGTTTTGAATGGATATCGGGCGATGACGTGCAAAATGGCGTAGTTGCCTTTCTCCGAAAAGGTGCGCCAGAAGATAAAATGCTGCTCATCGTTTGCCATTTTAATGCCAATTTGATGGAAAACTATATGCTTGGTGTGCCAATCGAGGGTATTTGGACGGAAATTCTAAACAGCGACCTAGAAAAATATGGCGGATCGGGAAATGTAAATCAACCTGTTTCCAGCCAAAACATACCCACGCATGGCCGCGATCATGCAATCTCCATCCTTTTGGCGCCGCTTGCTGTTCAGGTATTTGTAAGCCCCGAACCTTTGCCCACGAAAAAAATGCAAAAAACCAAAAGTGTATCCGTCCGATCCAAAAAATCAAAGTTTTAACAAACAAGGCTGTTGGCTAACGCCTAAACCTTGAAATCCAGCAGAAAATGCTTGATATATTGTTGAAAGGCCAATTCATCCTGATCCATAAAAGCAACCTCTACAGGTAAAATGTACAAGGGCAATTTATTTGCCCAGAAAAAGTCTTTATGAATACCCATCCGCATGCTGTCTTTTTCGGTCGTTACTATAATTTTGTTGGTGCTCGATATCAAATCGAAACGTCGTTTTAACTCCGTCAAATCCTTTTCTTCAAAATAATGATGATCCTCAAATTCGAGTGTTTCAATCATTCTCGCCTCCTGACCCAGATAATTCAACAAATAATCCGAATTCGCAATGGCACTCACCAACAAAACATCCGTATTCAAATCCAATGCTCGGTAAAGGTCGGGCCGCAAAAAATCATACAGCGTTGAATATTTATAACGCGTAAAGAACACTTTTTGACGTGGGTACAAATCCAATTCATCCACCATTTTTTGCCGTTGCCGCCCATCCAATTCAAAAGGACATTTCGTAACCACAATAACATCAGCCCGCTTGTACCCATAACGCCACTCCCGCAACCGGCCAGCTGGCAATAGCCAATCGCGGGTAAACGGTCGGCTGTACTCGGTTAGCAGTATATTCAACCCCGGCGTAACTGCCAAATGTTGAAACGCATCATCCAGTAAAACACATTGTGTATTCGGATTTCTTTTTACCAACTCAGGTATGCCCAAGGCCCGACTCTCACTCACAACAATGGGAATTTCAGGAAACTTACGCTTGAATTGCAAAGGCTCATCTCCAACCAAATCAACCGTGTCGGTCGGATAAACATCCCGAAACCCTTCCGTTTTCCGACCATACCCCCGACTTAACACCGCAACTTCCAAATACTGATCCAACCAACGCATCAAATACTCTATGTGCGGCGATTTGCCTGTTCCCCCAACCGTCATGTTGCCAACCGAAATTACAGGAAGATCAAATCGAACACTTCGCAATACTCCTGTACGATATAAAAAATTGCGAAACCCTACGCCAATGCCATATAACAATGCAAAAGGCAACAGTAAAACACGAATAACAATATCTTCTGACATAACCAATTTCAAAATAATGTCCTTCTCACCCAGTGAAAAGCAGCATAACAACAAAATTAAATGGCTAAAGTTATTTCAAGATCCGGTAATTCTCCCATTCAAAAATAAACAGTACAGAAAAACCAAAAAAAAATCCCAGGGGTTCTCCCCCCAGGATTTTTGTGGTACCTCCCAGAATCGAACTGGGGACACATGGATTTTCAGTCCATTGCTCTACCA
>JAGWYI010000399.1 GCA_018969455.1 Bacteroidota bacterium
GTTTCATTTAGCGTTTGTTGTAGGATGTTGCGTCATGCGTTTGAAGAAATTTAACATCAAAATAAGCAGGGCTATGGGCGCCAATGCGCTGTAAAATGCAGTTTGGCCGCCAAATCGTTCAAAAACATGGCCTGTTATAATGGAACCTGTGGTTCCGCCAAGTGCAGAAAACAGAATGATGAGTCCCGACATGAGTCCGTGTCTGGAAACCGGCAGGGCACTCAGAATGGCTGAATTGATGGCAGGGTAAATAGGCGCGAGGAAAAATCCAATCAAAGGAAATATAAATGCTACAAAGGGAACATCCACCAGACTGTTGATATCGCGCTGGGGCAGGTTTTGGGTGAGGGGAATTACCAACCAGACCAATAAAGCTGCCAGCAAGAGACAGGCACTCAGCACATAGGCCCAGTTGAATTTTTTAAGTAAAAAACCGGCAACAAAACGGCCTCCAGCGATAGAAAGCGACAGAATACTTGCCATTTGAATGCTCATGCTGGTAGGCAATTTCATCACCTCCTTGTTGAAGGTAGGTAGCCAGCTCATGATGCTTTGTTCAATCAGCACATACAGAAATGCACACACGATGAATGACCAAACCAGGGGCAACAATAACATGCGGAACATTTCAGTAAATTCCAGCCAATTAAATCCTTTGCTTCCAGATCCGCTTACCGCTGATTCGTCGAGCGGAGTGCTCCAAAGCAAGATGGCTGCAAGGCCGCTCAGGGCGCCAAGACCGTAATAAACCTGCAACCAGGTGGTAGATTCCGGATGTGCATCGTCGATGAATGCGCCAAAAACAAAATAACCGGTCAGCACCCCGATCATAAAAAAGGATTCAATAAAACTCATTAAACTCAGATGCTCTTTCTCATTGCGCGTAATCAGTCCAATGGTGCTATATACCGACATTTTGATGAGGGCAAAACTGGAGCCAACCGCAGCAAACAGTATTTTGGTCATGGTAAAACCGCCTACCTGGGGCATGGCCAAACAGGCGCCGGTAACGATACACAAGGCCAGCAACATGGCATTTTTGTATCCCAGACGGGTAATGTAAGAAGATACCAGAAAGGAAACCAGGGAAATGCTTAAGTCTTTAAAAGCCTCCAGAACAGAGGCCGAAGACTTCAAAATTCCGTAATTGTTTTGTACCTGCAACATGACCGTGCCTACGCTGTTGAGCAGCATGGCAAACACAAAATAGTTGAGGAAAAGCGAAATTTTAATTTTTATGTTGGACATAACGCGGTATTTTATTACCCGCATAAGTACAACTTTATTGGAAATAATCGAATTATTCCCAAATTACATTTTTACCGCGGCGAATGTAGCGGCGAACATTTACCCAAAATGCCGTAATCAGGTACAGAATAAGCGGAGAGCCCATTCCAATGAAAGAAGTGTAAATGAAATACTTGCGCACTACGCTGGGTGCAATGTGCATTTTTTCGCCCAAATACTGGCAAACACCGAATGCACGACGTTCAATCATGTCCTTAAACCAATTTTGTATCATGGTAATGGATTTAGATTGGGGGATTCAAAACGCAAAATTAAGGGAAAAGTAAGACAACTCAAAAAATCAACCAATCTGATATTCCAAATAGGTTCAGGTATATTTGGATGTCGGAATATTTGAAAAGATTAGAATAAATGGGGCCGCAAAATCTTGAAGTTGTAAATTCAAACAACAATCGGGAAAATCGAAACAAATCATACCGGATTTTGTTTTCAACTTTCAAAACTGTTTCTAATAATCCTTTCAAGGGTGGGCCCCATTTCAAATTCCCCAAACTCCCCTACTTTAGCGGCGTTTTCCGCGAGATTTTAAAATCCAGTCTTTGGTGTTGGCCTTTTGTTTTTTCCATTTGTGCAGGCAAAACGGTTTTTTCAAAAGAATGGTGCGCGACAAATATACCAGGATTCGCCGGATTTTGTGGATAAATCAGGATGGATTGCGCTGATTTATAATGATTTATAAAGATCGTTATGCACAAAATCTGGCGGTGTAAAACATAAAAATGATTGGACTTGTTGAACTTTTATAAGCGATGGAACCTACATTTTCTCGAACATTGTTATTCCTTTTAGTATTGGCATCTTGTTTTTCTGCATGCATCAGTGCGGAAAGCGCCTTTACAAGAGCAGCTCCGGGCATTTGGCGCGGTGTATTGAGTCTTGAAAAATTTTATATTCCGGTACACAAAAAGGATACAGTAATTCTGTTGAACGAACAGTTTAAAGAAGGGGAGCTTCCTTTTCAATTTCAGGTTGTATATACCGATCCGGATCATTTTTACATGGAAATTATGAATGGTACTGAACGGATCCGTTGTGACAGTATCCAGTATGGGAGGGATAAATCGCTAGCGCGCGATACGATGAATGTATTTTTTCCTGAATATCAGTCGTATATACATGCTGAGATTCGAGGCGGTGTGATGCAGGGAGAATGGGTTCTAACGACAAAAGAAAATTACCGCATTCCGTTTTACGCCTATGCCGGGAAATCTTATCGGTTTACCTCTTTAAATGAAAAGCCGGTAGCCGATATAAGCGGAACCTGGGCTGCGGTTTTTGGCACAGAGGTAAACAAGCAAGATCGAGCAATCGGCGAGTTCAGGCAAACGGGAAATCATTTGGAAGGGACTTTTCGAACCGAGAGCGGCGATTACCGATTTTTAGAGGGCACGGTACAGGGTCGAAAATTTTATTTGTCCTGTTTTGATGGCGCGCATGCCTTTTTGTTTTCCGGGAGCATTCAGGGCGATACCCTCCAGGGAGAGTTTCGGTCGGGCAAGCATTATCGAACTTTATGGACGGCCTGGAAAGATCCAAATTTTCAATTGGGCGATCCGGATACGTTAACTGCATTCGATGCGTCAAAACCTTTCGAATTTGCAATAAAAACACCTGAAGGCGATGAATTGCGCTATCCTGGTCCGAATTTTGACAATAAGGTGGGTATATTTACCATTTCCGGCACCTGGTGTCCGAATTGCAAGGATGAAAACCTGTTTTTACGCGATTTTTTAAAAGAAAATCCTGCTTTGGCAGCCAATGTGGCTGTAACGAGTTTTTCATTTGAACGAAATGCGAGCGAGGAATCATCCAATAATCAATTGAGGGAATACCGAAAACGATTGAATTTGCCATATCCGGTGGTATATGCCGGGAAGGCCAATACCGAGGAAGCGGCGAAAATGTTTCCGTTTTTGCGCAATATTTCAGCCTTCCCAACGATGATAATTGTAGATAAACACCACAAAATACGCAGCGTACATACGGGGTTCGATGGTCCTGCTACTTCCCGGTATGCTGCTTTTAAACAGGAATTTACGCAGTTTCTGACCAGCTTGAGCACCGAACGCTGATACTTACTTATGAACCGAATTATCCTTGCCTACGCCCACGACAACCAACGCCTGGCCCACGTAATTGATCAAAATTTGAGTCGAATTGGAATTCCTTTCGATCATATTACAGATCAGGTTCCGGGTGATTTTGGCGCCTTTGCGCAGCATTTGAGTCAAACCGAGGAGCCCGTGCTTTTGATTGTAAGCGATAATTTCCTTAAAAATCTGGCTTGTATGGCTGATTTGACCCCGGCCTTGCAGTCTTTGCGCACCCGTAATTTGCTCCAAATTGTGGTTGCACCCGGTGAAGTCATTCAAAATGGCGTAGTTTTGGAAACCATTCCAACTCATTTCGACCGAATGGTGTATGCGCTTCAATACATGAAATATTGGCAAAATGCCTGGTTGGATTTAAGTACACAGCATTTGCACACTGAAAACAGGGCGGAAAAGCAGGCCATCCAAGCTCAGCTTGAAATTTACCGGAAGGTAGCCAACGAAATTGGCGATCTGCTCAGTTTTTTCAAAGAAACCGGCTATGTGGAATGGTCGGATTTGGTTGCGCATGATTTCAAGGTGTTTTTCCAGAAATTTGGCCTTGAGCAGTGGCATACCGAACTGATTAATCTGACGAAAGAGGCGGTTCTTCCCCATCCATTAGCTAGTACTGATGTGGAAAACAACCCCGTCGAACTGGATATACCGGAAATAAGCCCTCTGACAGATGCGGAAATTGAAACGGAAACTGCCTTGCCGGAAAAAGAAGCAGGCAACGAAATGCCCGATCAAGGCTTGCAGGCGCTCACTTTTTTGGGAGGCGTACTTACGCCCAAGCCTTTGGATGCGCCGGTAGCAACGCCTGCTCCACCCGATTATGCCCGCATAAAAAACCTGTTGGAACAAATGCCCGATGAATTGGAAGATGAAGTTGCTCCGCAAACGGATGGTTTGAATAAAGATGCTTATTCCGAACAGGAAATTCAACAAGCCATTCAAGATGCCTGGTTTTGGATAGAAAAAGGACATGTGGAACGCGGATTGGAATTACTGCAAC
>JAGWYI010000400.1 GCA_018969455.1 Bacteroidota bacterium
CAATATTGGTGAGCGCATGCAGCAAAAACAGGGCGCCGCATCCCAACAAGGCCCATTGGGTGTAAGGGTATAAAAAATTGGCGGTATGCGCAAACGGGTTTTCTGTAAATGCGGTGACAAACAAAAACAAATAATACACAATGCCCATCACCAGTACAGGACTCATCAGGCTCATCAACCAACTGATTCCAAAGGAGATAAACAACAAAAAAGTATTAACGGTCTTCTGAAACCCAACCCCCGGAATCAAATATTCGCCATGTTTGCGCATGGCATCTACCTGATCATCGGTAAACAAAGCCTGGTAATCCTGCTTTTCTTTTAAGGTCCCCTGCACGTACTGGTGGGTGTATCCACCACCCGAAACAGTACTCATGTAATCGGCCCTTTCCAGAATGCCAAATTTGTTCAGGGTTTTTAAAAAACCCAGGTTGATGGTTGCCGAACGAATTCCGCCTCCCGACATGGCAATTCCAAACCAGTTGGGCTGCGTTGCATCGCCATGGGTCATCTTGCGTTTTTCTCGCCGCATTTGCAATTGCACTTTTTCGCGCGCGACAATTTCTCTGAAATTAAAAATCATAATCGGTTGTGCTTGTTGTATGAACGCTTGGGAAGGGTTTGATTGCGGGGTATGCGCCCGGTTGCGCGAGCGGGTGTGGCGAAAATACAAAGAATACTGCCACAAACAGGAAGCGGGTTTGAGAATCTAGCATAAAATTTGTGCAACTTCGCCGCACGAATCGATCTGGAGCTTTTCTAACCAGATGCAAAACTGGAAAATCATGAACACCCGCCTGCAAGTCGTCATTTATGGCAAACAATACAAAAACAAAGACCTTCCTTATATTCAGGAATTATTTGATGTATTATTTGACGAAAACGTAACAGTTTACGTATACACTCCTTATTGGGACGACATTAAAGACGAGGTAAAACTGAAAGGCCCCACAGCCACATTTGATGATTACCTCGATTTTCGGGTCCATCGAATGGATTTTGTGATTGTTTTGGGCGGCGATGGAACCATGCTTTCGGCCATTACGCTTGTGCGCGATGCGGGCGTGCCCATGCTTGGCATCAATCTGGGTCGCATGGGTTTTTTGGCCAGTATAGAGAAAAAGATGATACGCGAATCCATCCAAATGCTGAAGCGTGGGCAATATCTGGTGGAGGACCGATCTATGTTATACCTGGAAAGCCACCCCAATTTGTTTGGCGATATCCCGTTTGCCCTGAACGATTGTACCTTGTTGAAACGCGATACCTCCTCCATGATCACGGTGCATACCTACCTCAATGGCGATTATCTCAATTCCTACTGGGCCGACGGGGTGGTCATTGCAACGCCCACCGGGAGCACCGGATACTCTTTGAGTTGCGGCGGCCCTGTGGTTTTCCCCGATTCCAAAAACTTTGTTATTACACCGGTAGCGCCTCACAACCTGAATGTGCGGCCCATTGTTTTGTCAGACGAGTCGATCATCGCATTTGAAATAGAGGGGCGTGCAGATAATTTTATTTGCACCCTCGATTCGCGTTTTGAGCTCATCAATGCGCATCATCAGCTGGCGGTACGCAAAAACGATTTTTCGGTGAAGTTGGTACAACTTCAAGAAATTACGTTTTTGCACACCATTCGGGATAAGTTGGCCTGGGGTTCCGACATTCGCAATTAGGGTACTTATTTTTTGCGTTTGCGGTAATTGCCCCCACCGTTTCCGCCTTGGGGGCGTTTGCGGTTGCGGTTGCCATTATTGCCTTGCTTGTTCCGATTGCGTTGCTGGTTGGAGCGGCTGCGGTCTTTGTTGTCGTGCTTTCCGGCATGTGCGGCCAGGGTATCGAGGGAGCTATGTCCTTCGTGCAGTTGAAGTTGTCCATCGGAAAGCATTTCCAAATCGTCTTTAACCACATCGTCGCTTACGTAGTGCTCTTTGTTCCAGGTTTTGTAGGCGAGTTTCATATACGAAGCGATGACTTCTACGAAACCCTCCTTCTTGGGGCCGTCGGGCATTTCAATGGCTTTTTTGATAAGCGCCTGAATGCCATTGCCATAGTGTCGGAAACGCGTGGTAATGGCAGGATATTCCAGCAATGCCGATTCCACCATTTCATTTTCTTGACGGATGGTGATTCCTGGAGGTGGCGTCACATCAAGTTCATAATTGGCGATGGCGAATGCATGGCTCCACAGTTTATCACGGTAATCGTCCATATTGCGGTTCCCTACCGGATTGAGTTGCTGCATCAAACCAATGATGGCCTCCACCGTTTTCTGGCGTTTGTGCCGGTCTTCAATGGATTTGGCATATTGAAGCATTTCCTGAATGCTCCTGCCGTACTCTGGGAATCGGATAAGCTCTTTATCCGTATTGTACTGAATATCAATTGTATTCACGTAAAACTATTAAAATGTGATGTTATTCCACCGTTACCGACTTGGCCAGGTTACGGGGCTGGTCTACATTACAACCACGCAAAACGGCAATATGATAAGCCAGCAATTGCATGGGGATTACCGAAAGCAGCGGTGTGAGTGGTTCAACGGTAGATGGAATTTGAATGGTATAATCGGCCAGTTTGTTTATTTCGTCATCGCCTTCGGTAACCAGGGCAATCACAACGCCTTTACGGGCTTTTACTTCCTGGATGTTGGAAACAATTTTTTCATAAGCGCTTGGATTGGTAGCGATTACAAAAACGGGCATGTTTTCATCGATCAAAGCAATGGGCCCGTGTTTCATTTCGGCTGCAGGATATCCTTCGGCGTGAATGTAAGATATTTCCTTGAGTTTCAAGGCGCCTTCAAGTGCAACCGGGAAATTGTATCCGCGGCCAAGATACAAGGCATTGCTGGCATCTTTAAACTCTCCGGCGATGTATTTTATTTGTTCGTGACATGTTTCCAGCAGTTTTTCCACTTTTTCAGGAATAAGTGCAAGTTCCTGTACCAAATGCTGGTATTGCGATTTGGGTAAAAAGCCTCTTTCGTAGCCCAACACCATGGCCATCATGGTGAGCATGGTTACCTGACCGGTAAATGCCTTGGTAGATGCGACACCGATTTCGGGACCAACGTGAATATAGGAACCACTGTGCGTTAAACGAGCGATGGAAGATCCCACCACATTGACGATCCCATAAGTAAGCGCGCCTCTTTGTTTGGCAAGTTCGAGCGCAGCAAAGGTATCGGCGGTTTCGCCCGATTGAGAAATGGCCAAAATAACATCGTTTTCACGCACCACCGGATTCCGGTAACGGAACTCTGAAGCATATTCTACTTCCACCGGGAGTCGTGCCAAATCTTCAAACAAGTATTCTGCAATCAGACCAGCGTGCCAGGACGTTCCGCAACCGAGAATCACCATGCGTTGCGCATTGATGAGCCTTTTCATATGCTCTTGCATGCCTCCTAAATGTACCCACCCTTCATCCGAATTCATGCGACCTCGCATACATTCGGCAATGGTGGTAGGCTGCTCGAAAATCTCTTTCAACATGAAATATTCATACCCGCCCTTTTCCAGCTGTTCTATTTCCAGCTCGATGCCGTGAATGGTAGGCGTCATCACCTCGTTTCGAAGGGTCTTTACCACCAAACCGTTCTGAATGGTAATGGTCGCAACTTCTTCATCGTTGAGGTAAACAACATTTTTGGTATGTTCTACAATGGGTGTTGCATCAGATGCCACCAAAAATTCATCTTCGCCAACTCCAATTACCAGGGGGCTCGATTTGCGCGCCGCAACCAGTTTATTGGGGTCTTCCCGATCCATTACAACGATGGCATAAGCCCCGTGTACCTGGGTAAGCGCTTGCCGAACGGCCTCTTCGATGGGCAAATTTTCCCGCTTTTGCACTTCTTCTATCAGGTGAACCAATACTTCGGTATCGGTTTCCGACTTGAATTGGTGGCCATGGTGCTTGATAAGCGCATTTTTCAGCACGGCATAGTTTTCAATAATGCCATTGTGAATGAGCACCAAGCGCTCGTTGCCACTTAAATGCGGATGCGCGTTGATGTCGTCTGGCTTGCCGTGTGTCGCCCAGCGCGTATGACCAATGCCTACCTGCCCACTGGTATTTTGTTCTCCAATGGCATTAACCAGATCGGCTACCTTGCCTTTTTTCTTGTATAAATTCAGTGTACCGTTTTGAAGGGCAATACCCGCACTGTCATAACCGCGGTATTCCAGCCGCAGCAGGCCTTTGATCAGGATGGGGTAAGCTTTTTTTGAACCGATATAAGCGACTATTCCACACATAAAATGAAATGAAATGTGTTTTGCGGGGTGCAAAACGGGTTATTGATGACGATGAAACAATGGATTACAATTGATTGGGTTTCAGAAACGTTTCATAGTCTCGATCTGCAGATGCCGAAACAAGAGGCACACAAAGATGCAGAAATTGC
>JAGWYI010000401.1 GCA_018969455.1 Bacteroidota bacterium
GTGGTGCTGTTGTTGATGGCGTATTCGTACGCTTCCATGTATTTGGGCCAAAGTTTCCGTTCCTCCCAGTCCTGCGGGTTGTGTTTCCAGAATTTTTCCGGGTCTTCCATGCGCTGCCGGAGTTGTTTTTCCTGTTCTTCAAACGATATATGCATGTAAAACTTGAATATATGCGTTTGATTGTCTTCTTGTAACAGCGTTTCGAAGGCATTGATGGCTGCCATGCGTTGGTCGCGGCGTTTGTCGTCGATCCAGCCGTGTACCCATTGAATTAAAATATCCTCGTAATGGCTGCGGTTAAATATGGTGAGCATGCCTTTTTCCGGGCATGCCTGGTGTACCCGCCATAAAAAATCATGCGCAAACTCCAGTTCACTGGGTTTTTTGAACGCTTTTAAGGTCATGCCGGTGATGCGGCAGGCTTTAAACACATCGTGGCTGGCGCCGTCTTTGCCGCTGCCATCCATGCCCTGGAGCACCACTATAACCGATTGCTTGCGTTCGGCGTACATGCGCTGTTGCAGGTCGCCCAGTCTTTCCACCAATTCCTCGGTTTCGGCCTTGATTTCCTTTTCCTTAAGGTCTTCCGGCGCTTCTGTTGGAATATCGCTCAGTCGGATTGCTTTTTTGGTCATTTTTCTTCGGTTTAAAGCGGTTTCATTCAACCCATGCGTTGTCTTTTCACCATCCAGGTTTGCAAAATGGGCACAAAACCCTTGTTGATGTCGGCTTCCACAAAATCAATTTTATACTGCAAACAACGCATTTTTAAATCATCTGTAAATGCCTGTATTTGTTTTATATAGTAATCTTTGACTTGATTGGGTTGCAAACGCACCTCTTCCCCGGTTTCCATGTCGACGAATACATAAGGCCGGTTTTCAAATTCAAAATCCAGTTCTTTGCTTTTATCGGTCACATGGAAGAGAATCACCTCATGTTTGTTGTGCCGCAGGTGTTGCAAGGCCGAAAACAGCGGCTCGGCCTGGTCGGGGTTTTCAAAGGCATCGGTGAAAATGACTACCAGCGAGCGGCGATGGGTGGCATCGGCTACCTGATGCAGGCATGCTGCCAGATCGGTAGGTTTGTTCAGTACCGGATTTTCAATTTTGTCAATCAGTTGATTGAGCAACAGTCGGTAGTGCACCGTGCTGGATTTGGTTCCGGTGTGGCTCAGGATGTCTTGATCGAAAAGGGTGAGGCCGAAGGCATCGCGTTGCCGTTTCAGTACATTCATGAGTACGGCGGCTGACTGGGCGGCAAAACAGAATTTGTTTTTGTATTTGCTTTGCTCGGGTTTCTTTTCATCCCAGGGGTAATACATGGTGGAAGAGGCATCCACCACAATTTGGCAGCGCAGGTTGGTTTCCTCTTCAAAGCGTTTGACAAACACCTTTTCTGTGCGGGCGAGCACCTTCCAATCGATGTTACGGGTACTTTCTCCGGCATTGTAGAGGCGGTGTTCGGCAAATTCCACTGAAAAACCGTGAAAAGGGCTGCGGTGCAGACCCACAATAAACCCTTCGACCACTTGTTGCGCCAGCAAATCGAGGTTGCTGCCTAAGGCGCGTATGTCTTGTCCTTCTAAAATGTTGCTCATAAAACGGCTTGAACAGGCAAAAATACATTGTCTGACATGAAACGCCAAACATGTGTTGAAATGAGCAAAACAAAGTCGATTTTAGATCAAATGGGCCATCAAGCGTTTATTGGTACACGGCATCCAGCACAAAATCGACCACCATTTCCACCGCTGCGGGAGCGGTAAGACCATGGCCGAGGCCTTCTGTGGCGACCAATTGTGCGCCGGGCCAGGCTTCCGCCAGTTGTTGGCTGTTGAAAAAGCCGGTAACGTGGTCTTGCCGGTCGTGGATCAGCAAGGCTTTTACCTGATCGAGTTGTTTGGCCGCCCTGCGCAGGGAATAATGTGACACCGGGTGGCCAAAGAGGCGTTCGAATTGCTTGTAAAGCGAGCGCATGGTAGGTTCGGAGATGCCCACTTTTTCTTGTGCTTCGGTAAAAATGGTGTTTAATTCGGCAAAAGCAGCCAAAATGACCGCTTTTTTGGGCCGCAATGCCGGCGCGGCGGTGCCCATGGCCCAAATGCTCGCGGCGCCACCCACTGAGTGCCCCACGATGGTTTCGATGGGGCCGTAGCGCTGCAACAGGGCGCGCAACACCTCGGCGTAGTGAATCATGGTGAAGCGTTTGCCCGAGGATCGCCCATGCGCGGGCGCGTCTACCGCGATTACCTGGTAACCGGCCTGTACGAGGGGCGGGGCAAATTTGCGCCAGCGCCCGGCGTGGCTTTCCCAGCCGTGCGCGAGTAAAACGATCGGGCCTTTAAAGCCCCAGTGGTATACCGCAAAATCCTGACCGGCAATCTGTTCGGTGTGTAGGTCGGCAGTGGCCAAAAAAGCGGCTTCTTCCGGTTTGACGCTTTTTTGGCGCGGGGTACAAAACAGGGCGAAAGCAATGCGGCCGGTGAGTTTGGGTGCGATGCGCACCAGGGTGTTCATGCTTTGACCCAGCAAATGGGCCATGCGGTTTTTGTTTTTCGCTGCGCTCATACGGAAAGTGTTGGGCGATGAAGGGAAGAAGGTCTTATTTTCGGAAAGGGCGTATAACCGAGGTTTCGAATGGTTCGAACAATGAATGCCTCCAAGTAGTTTTCGTCGCCGCTGATTTTGTAAAACACCACAGCGCCTTCATATTCCATCATGAGGCGTTCGGATTCCTGTTCGGCTTTTTCGGGGGAGAAAAAGGCGGTCAGCACCTGGCTCAAATTTGTTTTCCAGGCCTGGAAAAGGGCCTGCAATTCGGCGTTAAACAGGCCATCCCGGCCCGTTTCAAGGGCAATGTTGGCAAAAAAGCAGCCCCTGCGGTGCAAAGTGGCCAATCGGCGCTGTCGGCGCAGCATCTTTTCCAGCCTTTGTTCGGGGGGCAGGTCTGTTTCATGTGCGACCGAGAGCACATAGCGCTGAAACTGCGTACTTGCATAAGCGAGCACCTCCTGCATCAGGGCTTGTTTGGTGGCAAAATGGTGGTACAAACCCGCTTTTTGCAAGCCGGTAGCCTGCGCCAGGTCTTGCATGCTGGTGGCATGGTAGCCTTTGAGGTGAAAGACCTCCCAGCACCGCAACAAAAAATCGGATTTTTCAATTTTTTTTACTGGCATGATGTTTATTTGCTTACCGAACGGTCGGTAAAAATAGATTGCTTTCCGCACATGTGCAAATAAATTTCAGTCCGATTTTAAATTTAAAAAAATATAAATACATAATTATTGGATTATAAACAAATAAAAAATGCGCGCATGGGAAACCCGTGCGCGCATGCCTACGCTTGTGTGTAGTGTTTATTTCTCTTTAAAACCTTGATCGGCCCAGCACTGGATTTGGTCGAGTTGATCCTGCGTAAGTGTTTTTGGGCCGGGGGAGTAGGAAGGCGGCATGTCTTTAATGGTTAAAACCCGGTTTTTGAATTTGCCGTTGTCTATTACGGTTTTAATATCGGTAAAAGTACGGTAGTCGCCGGGGGCTGCAGAAGATGGATCCCCGTCATGGCAGGTGCTTACGGCGCAGGTGGCATTGATGATGGGTTTAACCTGATTGTTGTAGGTAACTGAATCATCGCATTTGCTGTCTTTTTTACAGGCGATAAAGGGAAAAAGCAATGAAGCAAGCAAAAGGGATTTTTTCATGATTGAACGCTCAGTTTAGGTAAAAAAAAGAGCGACGGGACCAAGAGATCTCGTCGCGCTCCGGAGTGGAACTCCCACAAAGTTACAGGAAATTTCTGCAAAGTAGGTGTGTCCAATTGTGTGGGGTAGCGATTTTCAGACTACATCGATTTTCAGGGCAAACTTACTTACATCCCAGATCGATCTGGGATTCCAGGTCATTGTCGGGGAAGCATTTGCCCGACATCACCGCGTCGGGTTTGTAGCGCAGCAGGTGCGGATCGTACAGGCCGTTTTCAAGGAATTCCACCAGGTCCTGCACTTCCTGTTCGCTCAGGTTGAGCGGGTGGAAATTGGAAGCGATCTGACTTTTGGGCACGAGCGGGTTTTCCGGAATTCCTGCATTGAAATAGTCTACAACCTGACGGAGGGAAGTTTTGCTGGCGCCATGGAAATAAAATCCAACGTCTTTCAGGTTATAGAGTTGCGGAACTTTAAACTTGTGCATATCCTCCGCATTGTTTGTGAAACCGCCTCGTCCGAGGTTTCGTTTGTCATTGGGGCCGGTTCGGAATACGGTATAGGGGCTTTGGTACAGGTTATTAACGCCCAGCGCGAAAAACTTCATGTTGTTAAGCGAGGGGCTGTTGTGGCAATTGAAGCAACCTGCTTTTCCGAAAAACAGGGCTGCACCGCGTTTTTGCTGCTCTGTCAGGGCATTTTCATCGCC
>JAGWYI010000402.1 GCA_018969455.1 Bacteroidota bacterium
TTTCCCATTTTACCGTAACCCAACAATCCAATTTTCATATTTTTAAACAAAAAGTTTTTATTTAGTGCAAAGTTCTTATTTTTGCATCAAATTAAAACAACTAAATACCCTGATTATGAAAAAAGTTATTGGCTTAGGCGGCGTTTTCCTGCGCTGTAAAGATGTGGAGCATACCCGTACCTGGTATTCGAAGCACCTGGGTATTGCAATGGAAAGCTGGGGCGCCATGTTTAAATCGGACGAAGAATCGCGTTCGGATTCCTACTCGGTACTGAGTTTTTTCAGAAGCAGTTCTGAGTATTTTGCGCCCTCTGAAAGCGCTGTGATGATCAATTTTCGGGTACATGACCTAAATGCCTTGCTGGAAGACCTGAAATCGGAAGGCATACCGCTGATTGGAGATCCTACCGAAGATGAATTTGGGAAATTTGCCTGGATCATGGATCCTGAAGGGAACAAAATTGAACTTTGGCAGCAGTTGTAATAAAAGATGGCCTGGCAGTGTTTAAAACTGTAAGGCCATCTTTTATATTATACTTTTCGCTGCTTGTTTTTGATCTGGCCCTTCGGTAATTCAGGGTTTTTTATCCTTAAGCAGCAACTGCTCCAAACGTTCCAATCGCGCTTTCAAGTTTTCATTTTCCCGTTGCAGATTTTGGATCTGAGTTTGTTGTTCTTGAATTGCCTTGATGGCCAACACGCCAAAACCGCTGTAGTTGAGGTTCAGGTATCCCGATTCGCCTTTGCGGGCAGGCATATCACCTACCAGTTCAGGGAAAACTGATTGCACATCTTGAGCCAGGAAGCCCAAACTGGGCTTTTCTGATGTCAATTGGTTTTTATATCGGTATTGAACCACGTTTAGGCGCATAATTTTGGATAGAACCTGGTCGTTTAAACTTTGAATATCGGTTTTCAGTCGTTTGTCGGAAGGGGTATAAAACCCGTTTAAGGCAAAAACGCCTGCAGCAATGGCGCTGCCGAGTTGGTCGTTGTACAAGGCCAGCGAGCCGTTGTTGTTGGTTACCCAAAACTCCCAGTTGTGGAAATTGGAATTATTCTGAAAATAAACACCGTCATCTCCATGAAACAGCGTGGTTTTGGTAGCGGTACCGGATGGTGTTCCAATTTGAATGGATTGATCTCCTTTTGCTGTGAAAACACGCAAATTTTGCAAAGCCGTTTTGGCGTATTCGATGGCAAATTCTCCGCTATTTCCGCCTCCTTTAGCCAGTACATTCCAGTTTCCGGTTCCGGAATTTGCAAGATTCAATCGGGCATAATCGGCGCCTCCGTTTTCCAGTTTCAGGGCAGCATCGGTAGCGCCACTTACAAAGAATCGGCCATTTCCATTTACATCCAGTTTGAAGGCAGGTGTGGCAAATCCGATGCCTACTGCCCCTTTTGTTACCAACGATGGTCCCCCGGCAGAATTAAAAAAGCCGCCTGGGCCATTGCCTGTATTTTCAGCAAACAAGGTAAACTGGTCGTTGTTGGAACTTAGCCAGGCTGCATGTTCCGTACCGGCTACTACCTGGAGTTTTCCGAGTGCATTGGACGTTGTACCTATGAGTACGTTTCCGGTGTTCGTATTGGAAATTTGAGCGCCATTTGCCGACCACAATCCGCCGCCGCTGCCCAAAGCGCCCAAATTGACGCTGTTTCCGTTGGATATAGAAAGGGTAGTTCCTGCCAGACTGAGTGTTTGCAATTCGTTGGTATTGCTCAAGTCGCCGGTGTTGTTGATGTTTAAATTGGGAGCAGTTCCGGTAATGCTGATTCCGGTTCCGGCGCTGTAGTTGTTGCCACTGCCACCGGAGGGCAGGGTAACGGTTCCGCCCCCGTTTGACAGGGAGAGTTGATTTCCATTGATGCTCAATGCCTGAATTTCATTGGTATTGCTCAAATCGCCTGCGTTGTTGATCACGAAATTGGGTGCAGTGCCTGTGATGGTGATTCCGGTTCCGGCGGAGTATACATTGCCGGCACCACTGCTATTGTCGTTGGCAGGGGCCCAGGCCGTGCCGTTCCATTTTAACACTTGTCCGCTGGTTGCGCCTTGTTGAGCGATGGTGAGCGGGCTCACACTGGTGCCACTTCCGGAGAGGCTTGCTGCGGTTACCACGGTTTGAGTTCCCCAGTTGTCGCCTGTTCCGGCAGCTTCGTTTGCCGGACCCCAGCTTGTTCCGTTAAACTTGAGAATTTGTCCGCTTGATGCGCCCATGTTGTTGAGTTTCACGGCTGTGACCGACCCGTTTATGAGATTGGTCGTTCCCACACTGCTGGGCGCCAACTCTGTATTGGTAACAACGGCTGCTTTTATTTGCAGGTTGCTAAACGGTCCGCTGATGTCGCCGTTGGCGTTGGTTGCAACGGTAATGTCGTCAAGGTCATTAAGGTCGCCCGTATTCACGATGGTAAAATCGGAACCATTTACATTCACATCGATCCCTGCGCCCGCGATGATGTTGGCTGTTCCGGTTTGGTCATTGGAGGGGGTCCAGGTGGTACCATTAAACTTCAAGACCTGGCCATTGGTGGCGCTCATGGAAGCGATTTTGGTGCCGGTTACCGCGCCATTTTTCAAATTGGCCGTTTCTACAGCATTGTCAGCCAGTTCGCTTGTGGTAATCACATCTGCCTTAATTTGCAGGTTGCTAAACAATCCGCTCACATCGCCTCCGGCGGTGCTGGTATTGGTAAGGTCATCCGTTTCGTTTGGATCGCCGGTGTTTTCAATTACCAGGTTGGGGCTTGTACCGCTGATGTTTATTCCGCTTCCGGCACTAAGATTGAGGGAGCCGCTTTGATCGGCGGCTGGCGCCCAGGCAGTGCCATTCCATTTCAGGATTTGACCATTCGTTGCGCCCATGTTATCGAGTTTGGCGGCAGTTACTGCGCCATTTGCGATTTTTCCGCTGGTTACAGCGCTGCCCGCAAGTTCGTTGGTTCCTACGGCGTTGGTTTTGATTTGCAGGTTGCTAAAGACCCCGCTCACATCACCATCGGCGGTACTGCTGGTCGTAAGATCATCCAGTCCATTGGCATCACCGGTGTTGGTGATGGTAAAATTGGTGCCATTTTGCGCCACCGAAATACCTGCTCCGCCATTAATTCCCACGGTGCCGGGCTGCACTACTTTGGTGGTTACATTGGTGATACGCCCTTGAGCATCAATGGTTAATACCGGTATTTCAGTAACGCTTCCATAGGTATTGGGCGTAACGCCGGTATTGCTCAAGCTAATGGTTCCGGAAGTACTGATGGGGCCGCCAACAAGCCCGACGCCTGTATTGATCAGGGTAACCGTACCTCCATTGGTGCCGTTTGAAGTAAGGTCTTCTGCAGGCACCCAGGAATTATTGAACCATTTGAGCACCTGGCCGGTTTGTGCGCCCTGTTGGGCCAAACCGATGGGGTTACCCCCGGTACCATTTCCGATGAGGGTCGGATTGGTGACAACAGTTTGGTTTCCCCAGTCATCTCCTGTTCCGCCCGTACCGCCGTTGGCTGCAAACTTGGAATACAAGGCGAAAGGCACACTCATCAATTGAGATGCACCCAATTCATCGAAAACATTGGGCGCCGTTTCAATGGAAACATTCAGGAATTTGGCGCCGCCTCCCCAGTTGATGGTAGAAAAATTGCCTTGAAGAGCCGTGCCTTGTCCAACAACGAGGTTGACGAGGCCAAATTGATTGGTGGTCGCAACCTGCTTTTCAGAATAGGCAACAGGCCCGTTGGAAGCACCGCTTCGAATCGTAAAAAGCAAGGTAACAGATTGATTAACAAGGGGATTTCCGTTCGCGTCGCGAATGGCGCTTTGATAGTTAAAGCCTTCAGGAACAGTTTGGGCTGTTGCAGTGGCTACCATGCAAAACGCCAGAAAAAAGGCGAAACATAAACGTTGAATCATGATTTTGCAGTTTTGGAATGGAATGGAATAGCGATTGTTATGCGTTTTCAGTTTTTTGCTTGGTATGGCTAATCAGGATGGGAAAATCCAGCAGTAATCCCTTGAAAACCAATACCCCTCAAGTATCTGGGAGAAGCGCCGGATACGAGAATGGTTACAATTTGATCAATTTATGGGTTGCAATGCCACTCCCTGGAAGCGTATAAAATTGAAGGATAAAAACACCGGCCTCCCAGGCGCTGCAATCCAGGCTGCTTCCATTGGGCTGTTCAACCATTTTATCGGGCACCACCAATCGGCCCAGGGCATCGTACACGCGCAGGTAGAGGCGAGCGTCGCCCGCCTGCTCGAATCGAACATTAATTTGATCGACGCTGGGATTGGGGAATACTTCCAGCCGCCATCTTTCCAGGTCTATGTTGTTGGTAGACACCAATTTACACAGTTCAGGCTGGTGAAACCCCTGTGTGGCTTTAAAACCGGT
>JAGWYI010000403.1 GCA_018969455.1 Bacteroidota bacterium
TCTTCGTAGATGCCGCCGCCCCACACGCGGAGCATATTCATATTGGAAGATTTTACATCATCCAGTAATTTTTGGTATTGTTGAGGCGCCACTCGGTCTTGCAGAAGGTCTTGTGGGATGTAATTGGCGCCTTTGGCAAATAATTTCTTTCCGTTGAGTAGAAAGTAAAACGATTCGCCGTCTTTGTCTTTTTCGGTGACCAGTTTGATGGTCCGGATTCCCATGCGCACATCGGCGTGTTCAATTTGGCGCACGCCACGTTTGATTTCGAAGGTAAAATCGTACAAATGGGGTTCGCCCATGCCATTGCACCACCAGAGTTTGGGTTCCATCACTTCAAAGGTGATGGAGTCGTTGTGCACGCCCACTTCGAATTTGCGGTCTTCCACGCCTTTCCGTTTGCCATTTCGGCTGATAAGGGTAACGGGGCCTGAGAAATCGGAACGATAGCGGAAGCGCGCAACGAGTTTGGCTTTTTCCTCCGAGAGGGAAAGGGTGGTCACGTAGATGTCTTCGATAAGCACTTCATCCCAGGCAAGCAGTTCGGGCGTTTTGAGGATGCCGCAACCGGCAAGGCGTGGTCCCCAGTCCCATCCGAAGTGGAATTGGGCCTTGCGTGCCATGGTACGGATGCCGCCGGGCAGTTCGTAGCCCAGTTTGTCCCAAGCCGCCTGGTTGTGTTTGATGGGGCTATCAAAATATATAACCAGTTGGTTTTCTTTTTGTTTTGCCCATTTTTTTACGTCCACGCGCCAGGTTCGAAACATGTTATCGGTTTCGAGAATGAGCGAGTCATTGAGAAAAACATGGGCATAGGTATCCAGCCCTTTAAACACCAGCTCGAGGTGTTTTTTTTGCAACTGCGCTGGATCCACATCGAAAGTAGTTCGGAATTCCCAATCTTCGTGTTCTATCCATTGCACCTTGCTCTCATTGTCGCGAAAATAGGGGTCTTCAATTTTGCCGTTTTGCAGTAAGGCTTGGTGCACGCTGGTGGGCACTTTGGTGGGCAACCAGGAGTTGGTTTTAGCCTGCCGAAACTGCCATGCCGATGAAATAGGCATCCTTGAAGGCGTATTGTTGGTTTGTGTTTCGGCGATCATGGGGATCAAAATAAGCGAAAGAAACAGGAAATTTTTCATTGAAGGCAAAAGTATACTGCAAGATGCATGGTTGTTGTAGAAAAAACAGGTAATTTTGGGAAATTTTTACTTCCCTAAAAAAACCGGAAACCTGTTTGATATGTCGGATCATGCATTAAACTTGCCAGAGGTTGGTACGATAGCGCCTTATTTCGAGGCAATTACCGAAAAAGGGACGGTATCCTTCCCTGCTTACAGTGCAGGTTGCTGGTGTATTTTCTTTGCACATCCAGCCAATTTTACCTCTGCCTGGACCATGTTTTCGGCTTTTTTAGCCTTAAAAGAACGCTGGCTTACCGAACGGAATACCCGTATTCTGGCGCTGGCCAATGAACCCATCCGAACCAACAACTTTTCCGATAAGGCCAAGCGTTACCTGGGTATTTACCTGAAAGCGCCTGTTATTGAAGACCTCGATTATACCATCGCCAACATGTATGGCATGGCCTCAACCCGCCGACCTCGTCCTGGATGCGACCGCCTGGCCTATGTCATCGACCCTGAAGGCTGCATCCGAATGATTATCACCCGGCCGCTCTTGCCAAACATAGAAAGTGCCCTGGAGGAAATACAGAAAAAAATTGAACGGTTGCAAAAAAACATCGAAGACCATCAGGAAGATGCGCTGGCCCTAAAATTCGAATCTATCGAGCAATCGGATGCCCTGGCAGAAGTGTATAAACCCAAACCCGCTCATTTTTCCAAAAAGAATATATATCCCAACTAAAAAACTGTTTTAAAACCATCGAAATGCAGCATGGCTTTAAAAGATTTGCCTTTCAGCATTTTGGAGGTTTTAAACCAGTTTCTGAACAAAATTCCAATTAAAAAAGCAGAGGATCATTTTTGATCGCTCCGCTTTCGTTTTGTTGTTGGCCCACGAGGATTCGAACCCAGACTAACAGAACCAAAATCTGCTGTGCTACCTTTACACCATGGGCCAATACCGCCTCTTAAAAAGCGGGGCAAAAATACTATGACTTCTGTTCCCCCGCAAGTAAAACGCGTTTTTTTCTAAATTTTTTTTTCTCCTAATTTACTCTATACCAATATTGGGTGCGATACATTGGCCCGTAATAACCGCGCACCACCAAAGTATTGGGATCGCCATCTTTCAACCACATTTTACAATTGTACCATTTGCCCTTTTCGGGGTCTAAAATGCTGCCGCCCTGGTAAAACCCATCTTTCTGATTCATGTTGACGACAATAATCATTCCGAGCACGGGTTGGTTTTTGCGTTCGTCGGGGCACTTTTCGCAAATTGCATCCGACGGCTTTTGGAGCAACTTGCTCACTTTGCCATACAATACATTGTTTGCCAGATACAGGTCGACGTAACTTTTGGCCTGGCCGTTTTCATCGTCGATGGTTTTCCAGGTTCCGGTGATTTGGGCATTCAGCATTTGAACTGCCGAAATGAGGAGTAAGTTTAAAAAAAAGGTTTTTTTGATCATTTTTTTCATATTAACAGGGTGAGTAAGTTGTTAAACAATCGAAACGGACTTTTTGGTTTGCCGAAAGCGCGAAATAATTTGAGCATTATTGGGCTGTTATTCCTTTCCCCGCATCAACACCTCCACATCAAACCCGAGTTCGCGCAGTTTATCCTGACTTAATTCATCCAGGTTTTTAATTTCCAGTACTTTGCCGTCTTTGTTTTTAAATGTCAAAATAACATTTTCCTTGTTTTCGGCCATTTGTTGGGCCATTTGGGCGCGATGCGCCATTTCGTCGGCCTGCCGGATGGCCTGCTGCAATTGATCGAGCGCGCACCTTTCCTTTTCTTGTGCATCTTGTAAGGCACTTTGCATGGATTCGGTTTTGTGAATATGTTGGCTAAGCACCGATTTCAAATCCTCTACTTGTGCTTTTGCGGCATTGAGTTCGTTTTCGCGGGCACGTTTTTCCTCATCTGCTTTTTGTGCTGCCAATCGGGCTTGCTCGGCGCGCTCTCGTCGGGCCAGTTCTTCACTGTTGATGAGTTCGTTGCAATTTTGAAGCGAAAGCAGTTTTTCGAGGCTTACAATATCTACCGAAACGATGTAATCCACCCGAAACTGTTCGGAGCTGCTGTACACTTCCCCGCCTACACTGAAAACCACGCCACTTACCTCGGCACTTCCGGCCACTTTTTGAAACGTTCGGGTGTATACGGTGGTGAGTTTGGCCGAACGGATGTAATAGGTCTTTTTGCGGGTTTCGGTGCTTACATTACCCGATGCCCTGCATATTTCCACATAAGGAATATAATCTTCGGGCAAAAAGGCATGCCCAATGTCGGTAATGATAATTTCCTGAATCGCATCGCGGTCAACCTTGGTAGAGGCAATGCTGTATGCGCCGTTGAACTTGAATTTGGAGTCAATTTTAGCATTATAAATTACATCAGAAGTACTCGTTGTGATGATAGGCGGTTTGTCTTGTCGTACAAAACGGGTGAGAACAGTGGTTTTGTTTTCATCAATCAGAATCATTGCGCCCACCAACTGGTCTATTTTGTTGACAAAACCCGCCAGTCCTTTGATGAAGGTGCGCTGTTTGTAGGATTCGGGCAAATCGAGGCCCAAGCTTACCGGATTGAGTTTAATTTTGCGGGAGCTTTGGGCAGGCAAACTGGCGCCCAGCAGAAGGGTCAAACAGAGCGTAAGGAAAAAGCGCATGGCGTGTATTACAGCTGGTTAAAAGCGGAAACGTATAAGCGAAATACAAAAGTATGGGAAGCGCATCATTTTACCGATTCTATTGGCGCTTGCAATTTCTGAATGATTCGGGTCGCAACTTTGCACTACAAAGGAATTAGGTGGTTTTCTAAAAATTGTGTTTTCGCCTGAGAAAATCCGTTATCACGTTTTTGAGGGTTTGCCAGTTTTAGACAAGACCACTGGAATTAATGCCTTACCTTGGCACACCGATTTTATTTATCCGAATCATTTTACGCCATGTTTCAACGTCAGGTACGTTCTGCTTTTCCCGTTCGCAACATTATTTTGTTGGCGGCCGCCATATTGCTTTTTTTGTTTTTTTGGGCCAACAGGCTGAAGGAATCGGGCGCAATACCGGGCGAAAACGGAGAAAAAGACCCTAAGGGGCCCGGATTGGCGCCTTCTGAGTGGTTTCATGTGCTGCGTGAATTTCCAGACTATAAGACCGACTTGGCTTCCTATTCCCGAGCCATGGAACGTGCCACAATGGGGATACAGCAACGCGGTGCATTCCCGGGTTTTGGCGCCAACTGGAAACAGGAAG
>JAGWYI010000404.1 GCA_018969455.1 Bacteroidota bacterium
GTTTTCAAACACGATGGGGGCATGGCTCAGGTTGCCGCTGGTTGCCACCAGGGGGCGCTCGAAGGCCCGCGCCACCAAAGCCAGGAGTGGGGCATAGGGCGCCATCACGCCTATTTTGTTCAGTCCCGGCGCCACGGCTTCCAGAGCCAGGCCCGTTGCCGGTTTGCTTTTTGCAGGCAATAAAACGATGGGAGCGACAGGCCCTTCCAGCCATTGGGCCGCTTCGAAGCTCATTTCCACATCACTGGCAGCAAGGTCGAGGTCGGGATAGAGGACTGCAAAAGGTTTGGCTGCCCGGTTTTTACGCTTACGCAAAAGCCATACTGCATCGGCATTGGTGGCATCGCACAACAACAAATAACCGCCAATGCCCTTTACTGCAACCGTTTCTCCTAGCATCAGGTGATGCACCGCTTCCTGCAATGACTGTTTTTCCAAGGTTTTTCCGGGAAAAAGTTTGCATTGCACACCGCAAGCAGGACAAGAATTTATTTGAGCAAAATATCGACGGTCGTTTGGGTTTTTGTATTCCTGCACGCAATCGGGGCACATTTCGAAGCCCGCCATGCTGGTATGCGGCCGATCGAATGGAAGTGCCTGGAGTATGGAATAACGAGGGCCGCAATGGGTGCAGGCAATAAAGGCATAGTGGGCGCGCCGATCATTCGAATCCAATAATTCTTCCCGGCATTCGGGGCAAATACCTAGGTCTGGTGTGATCAGCACCTGCGGACGGGAATTATTTTCGCTTTCGAGAATGGCGAAACCCTCGAAATTTTGGGCAGGCTTCTGGGAGAAGCTTACGCGGGTGATGTGCGCGTGGGCGGGCGGTTTTTGTAAAATGGCCTCTAAAAATTGTTTTGCGGTTTGTTCGGAGCTTTGCAGTTCAAGGTGTAGGCCATCGGCGGCATTGCAAACACGGCCATTAAGCCCCCATTTTAGGGCCAATTGGTGTACATACGGGCGAAAACCGACCCCTTGTACCCTCCCCTGGAGATGGATGTGCACACTTGTAGCCAAATTGGTCATATTGCTGCAAGGGTTCCCATGGTTTGTTTATGGGCCACGCGTTCCAACAGCCAGTTGCACCAGGCATCCAGGCCTTCGCCGCTGGTTGAAGAAAGCGTAATGACTTCTATTTCGGGGTTTACATCGCGGGCGTCGGCGATGGCTGCTTCAACTTTGAACGGAATATAGGGCAAAAGATCCGATTTTGAAATCAGCATCATTTCGCTGGAAAGAAACATGCGGGGATATTTTTTGGGCTTGTCGTCGCCTTCTGTGGATGCGAGCAGGGTTACCCGAAAATCTTCGCCCAGATCAAAACCGGCCGGACAAACCAGGTTTCCAACGTTTTCGATAAAAAGAAGATCTACACCTTCCAGTGAAATCGATTGCATGGCCTGCCAAATCATCTGGGCTTCAAGGTGACAAATTCCACCGGTCACAATTTGCAGGGCGTCTATTCCGGTTTGCCGGATGCGTTCAGCATCGCGTTCTGTATCAAGATCGCCTACCAGCACCGACATTTTCAGCTTTCCGCTCAAGCGGCGGGCGGTTTCCTGCATCAGGGTGGTTTTTCCGGATCCGGCAGATGAAGTGATGTTGACGAGCAGGATGTTGCGGGTTGCCATTTCCTTTCGAATCGCCTCTGCCACAAAATCGTTGGCTTGTAAAAGGTGCAAAGTTGTGTTGTCGCAGGCGACAGTACCGCGGGCATTGCGACTCGATTTGGGTGCTTGTAGGTATTTCATGCGATTCAGATTAGATCAACTCATGCAGGACATTTGGCCAAAGGTATATTGCCTTGTTGGATACCGCCTTACGCGGAACAGATTTAGAAAATATTTTCTAATTAAAATATCATGAATCGGATTTGCCAAATATCATCAGGTAAAACGGGCGATAATCGTAATTTTGGTTTTAAAACAGTTTTTTATACCAGGATTCGCCGGATTTTGTGGATTAATCAGGATGGATTTCGCTGATTTATAATGATTTATAAAGATCGTTATGCACAAAATCTGGCGGCGTAAAGTATATTTTAATGAAACGCCATGGCAGAATCGCAGAACAAAAAAAAAGTATTGGAATCGGCGTTGAAGTTGTTCAACCGGGACGGCTTGGTAAACGTGCGTTTGCAGCATATTTCCGACGAAGCGATTGTGAGTGTCGGGAATATGGCCTACCATTATAAAAACAAAGATGCCATTGTGGGAGCGATTTGGGATCAATTGCTGCAAGAACAGCGGCTTATTTTGCAGGAATTTAAAATTTTACCCTTATTTGAAGACATGGAGCGCATGTTGCGGTCCTTGTTTCGTTTGCAACACCGGTACCAGTTTTTCTATTTGGATTGTTTGGAAGTGGTACGTGCTTTTCCCGAAATAGGCGAGGCTTTTCGCGCGCATCAGGGATGGCAGGCTGTGCAAATTGAAATGATGATGGAATTTAATGTCGCACGAGGCGCATTCGTTTCCGAGCCAGAACCTGGCTATTTTAAGCGTTTGAGTGTGTTGTTTTGGATGCACGCCGATTTGTGGATGTACCGACAGCAGGTGTTGGGGCAGCCAACCGATGACTATTTTCAGTTTCGAATCAGCCTCTGGAGCCTCCTGGAACCCTTGTTTTCGGATATGGGTAAAAAAGAATTTGTCCAAATAAATGCAATGGTTTTGGAGAATATGTTATAATATTGCACGAGCATCCTTGTCATGAAACCCAAATTTAGCATTTCTGAAGCTGTTTACGCCCAAATGTTGGAGGGATTAAACGACCTGTTTCGCAACGACAAGTTGGGAAACCAGCTGGATTGGCGTTTTATTTCCGATGATTACTGGCTGGGCGATGCCGCTGTAATTGAACGGATTGTGCGCCGAAAAGGCATTTGGGAAATAGAACTGGTGTTTGCCCATCACAAAAATCCCGTTCAGTTTATCTCCCGGGTCATAACCCATCACAGTTGTCCAAAAAGAGCCGCTCAAATTGGACAATTTATGCGCCGGGCCGCTGCTAAAGACCAACGGGGTACCCTCACCGTCAATATCGACGAACTCAACTTGCCTCACAATTAGGAGCATGCCCGCCAACACCAAACATCGTATCCTGGAGGCTTCCATCCATTTATTTAACCAACATGGATTGTCTAATGTCCGCTTGCAGCAAATTGCCGATGCATGCGGCATCAGTGTAGGCAATTTGGCCTACCATTTTAAAAACAAGGAAGCCATTACCAGTTTTGTATATGAAACCCTGTTTGAAGATTTAAAAAAAATTTTATCGGCCTATCTTGTACAACCCAATCTGGTCGATTTCGATCGCCAATTGGATCAATATTACTTTTTTTTCAACGAACACCGGTTCTATCTCATCGACCTTTTCGAAATTGAGCGATCCTTCCCGGAAGTAATTGTGCAATGGCACGAGTTCACGGCCAAGATGATCCTCCAAATTCGCAAACGCGTAGATTATTATGTGCAAAGCGGCATTCTCGTTACCGAGCCTAAAAAGGGCGTTTACGATACCCTGGCCGATCACATCTGGATGAGCATTGCATTCTGGATTCCCCAGCAAATTTTGCGCGGCCGCGCCCTCGACGGGAACCGATTCAAGCAGTTTGTTTGGGCACAGTTTGTCCCCTATTTTTCTGAAAATGGCTGGCAACGGTACCTGAGCGAATTAGGGCCGGTTGTTCGAACCCAGTAATTTGTTTTAGCCCTCCACAATTTCCTGACGGGTCCTTCAGTAGAACCATACCCGCTCCTGCTGTCTTCGAGGCCCAAAAGCTCATCCCTGCAGCAAAATAAAACGCCCTGAGCAGACTGGCCGATCAGGGCGTAATTCGGGGAGATCAAATCGCAATAAGTTGGGATACCTAAATTATTGCTCGGGTGCACCGGCATCCAACCAACAGGAAATTTTGTCTTTTTCGGCTTGAGTAAGCGATTTTGGATGATCGCCAAATACAAAGCTGGGGTTGGGCATGTCTGCTTTTACCAAAACACGGTTTTTGAAAGTGCCATTGTCGATGGATACCTTCAGGCCGGCATAATTGGTGTAGTCTTTGGCATTGGCCGGAACATAAGTGCTGGCAGAGCTTCCGCTGTGGCAACCTGAATAAGAGCAGCTGTTGTCCACAATGGCTTTAATGTCCGCTTTGTAAGTGGCGCATGCTTTTTCTTCTTTTTTACACGCAGTAAAAAGGGTGAAAACGCTTAGCATGAAACACAACGCGCCAAGGGTACGAGGTAAGGTGATTTTCATAAGTGAATGTTTGGATGGTGAAAATTTGCAAAAACATTAGATGGTACAATAGCTGGTACCAATTATTGTAAATCTTTTACCTTTGGAGCGAACCGTTTTGACTGCACAAAAATGTACAGGCAAATCAT
>JAGWYI010000405.1 GCA_018969455.1 Bacteroidota bacterium
TCCAGCAGACAGCATCCCGGAGCGCCTCACCCTGGGTAAGCCGCGGTCCATGGAATTTGGGCGGCCGTACCCGCGCCCTCGCCATAGATGTTACAAATGAAAATCGCATGTTGGCTGGCGGAGTTTCGGGGGGCGTATGGCTGAGCGAAGATGGAGGGCAAAGCTGGACCCGCAAAACACCGCTGAATGCACACCCCGGTTGTGTGAGCATAGCCCAGGACACCCGACCTGGTAAAACAAATGTATGGTATTACCTTTCGGGTGAGGTAGTTGGTACTTCTGCCAGTGGCGGCGGTGCTTTTTACCTGGGAGACGGCATGTTTAAAAGCACCGATGGCGGCAATACCTGGTCGCCCATTGCCTCAACGGCAGGTGGAAACCCACAGGCCTTTTCTACCTTTTATCAAACAGGGTGGCGCGTGATTACCAGTCCCACCGATTCGCTGGATGTGGTATATATGGCAACGTTGGGGGCAATTTATCGCAGCACCAATGGCGGAACCAGTTGGACGGCAGTTCGCGGCGGAAATACCAACGCTTATTCTTATTATACCGATGTAGCCATAACCAAAACCGGCGTACTCTATGCAACCCTGAGCAGCGATGGCCCACAAAAAGGCATTTGGCGCAGCACCAATGGCACTTCATGGGTAAATATTACGCCGGCTGCCGTTTTTCCCGATACTTTCGACCGATTCGTGATTGGTATTAATCCCAACAATGAGCAAGAAGTTTACTTTTTGGGCTCTACTCCCGGTTCCGGGCATTATAACCATTACATCAACAGCGATGATTGGACCAGTTTTTGGAAATATACTTATGTAGGCGGGGATGGTGCGGGAGCCAATGGAATCTGGACAGATCTTTCTTCCAATCTGCCCAACACTGGAACAGAATTTGATCGGTTTGCCTGCCAGGGCAGCTATGATCTGGTGGTGAAGGTACAGCCGGGATCCAATCATGTATTTATAGGTGGCACCAATATTTACCGCTCTACAGATGGATTTAGCAGTCCCAACAATACCCGCCAGATTGGAGGTTATAAAATAGGTACCTACCTTCCGTTTTTTGAAATTTATGAAAACCATCACCCCGATCAGCATGATTTTCTTTTCCTGCCTTCCAACCCGAATGTGATGATCTCGGCCAGCGACGGCGGCTTGCGTCGAACCGATGATTGCAATGCTCCTACCGTAAGCTGGTCTTCGCTCAACCGCGGTTATCAAACAACCCAGTTTTATACCGCCATATTCGAAAAAAGCACCCCGGGCGACCCTACGCTTATCGGTGGGTTGCAAGACAATGGCAATTTCCTGGTGAACAGCACCGACCCGCAATCGCCCTGGAAGCAAACGGTAAATGGCGATGGTGCTTACGGCGCCATCCCCAACGGTAAACCATTTTACATTTTATCCATTCAGCAGGGCAGGGTGGCAAAATGCACCCTTGATGCCAATGGTGATATAACTGGTTTTACGCGAATTGACCCTATCGGCCCCAAACAATCGGATTATCAATTTATCAATCCGCTTGCCCTGGATCCTAGCGATCAAAGAATCTTATATCTCCCTGCTGGAAACGCTTTTTACAGGCAGGACGACTTAAATGTGTTGCCCCTGAACGGAGAATGGGACAGCATCTCCACTGGTTGGAACAAATTTGCCGAAATATTGCCATCAAGCGGTGGCGCCTACAGTGCCATGGCGGTTTCTTCCAACAATCCGGCCCACAGGGTATATCTGGGTTCCTCTGGCAACGTATTTTCCCGCATCGACAATGCCCATACCGGCCTATCGGCCATCCAAACGCTGCCTTCGCCACTCTCTTTAAATACGGCCTATATTTCCTGCATTGCGGTAGATCCCGACAATGCCGATGATGTGATTCTGGTGTATTCCAACTACAACATTTACAGCATTTACCGAAGTTTGAACGGCGGCCAAAGTTGGATCAAAGTTGGCGGAAATCTGGAAGCAAACACCAGCGGAACCGGCTCTGGCCCATCTATCCGTTGGGTGTCTATCCTGCCTTTCCCGAATGGAACGCGCAAGTATTTTTGCGGCACCAGCGTAGGTTTGTACAGCGCCGATACTTTGTTGCAACATGGTACGGGTATGCCTGGCACCAAGTGGAGCCTGGAGGCATCGGATTTGATTGGAACATCAGTCGTTCCATACGTCGATGTACGTCCTTCTGATGGCTTGGTGGTTGCCGCGACCCATGGAAATGGCATGTTTTCTGCTAATTTTAATCCGCCTGTGGTGGGTGTATCAAACCACAAAAATGCGCCAGATGTACTGGTATACCCCAATCCGGCACAAACGCAGGTTCAATTTTTTATTCGAGACCTTCCCAATGAGGCGCTCGAGTTGCATTTATACGATCAACAGGGTCGCCTGATGCAAAGGGCGCACTGGTTGGCCGAACAGCAGCATACCCTTTCGGTAATAGATATGCCTGCCGGGGTGTATTGGTATGAGGTAAAAGGTCAAAATTGGGTAAAACGGGGGAAATTGGTAAAAAGTTAGGGGTAAAACCGGCATTCCCGGTGCATTCAGATTATTGACAGGAGGCATTTCATACCGTTTTGAACAACGCGTGTTGGATTTTTATTCAACGCGCGTTATTCAATTCCGGAAAATGCGCCCAAATCGGCAACCGCCTTGATGATGCCTTCAAATGCCTCATTTTTGGTTTTTGCCAATAAGATCTGGTGAAATATTTCCAGTTTTTCCAGCAGTTGTACCAGGTTTAAGCGTTCCGATTTGCTAAGATTGCCTGCTACCACGTGCGATACCAGCCCCATTTTTCCGTATAAGGCCATCAAAACCTGCATGCCTTTGTCGGTGATGGCTACGAGTTTGCTGCGTCGATCTTCCAAATCTTTTTCCTGTCCGATAAATTCCAGGGCCAGCAGCCGTTTGATGATATCCATACCCGTTGGCTTTTCATGGCGGTTTCGCTGAATCAAATCCGATTTGCTCATGGGGCCATATTGATGCAGCATGGCCAGATATACAAATTCATCCATGGTACCAACCGGAGTGCCTTCCAGCGCTTTTCGGGAATAGTGGCGGGCATAACGGGTCAGGAAAAAGATCAGTTTGCCGATGTTAACCTCTGGAGAATCGGAGCCCTGGTTTGCCGAATGCCCCGATTCCTGGTTCTTGTGCGCATGCGTACGAGAAAGCCATACTGCAAAATGTTGAATATCATCCATTTTTGCATGTGCCTTTTCATATTCTTCCAAATAGGGAAGCAGGGATTGCAAGAGTTGATATTTCATGTAAAAAAAAGCGCTTTTGCTTAAACCAAAACAAAGAAAGTATGTTTCTGATCTAAAAAAAAATTAAAAGAATAAAAACATCATTTCTCATGAATGAAAAATGCACCATTCACACCCTGATCGCCGCGCTGGTTTTGTTGTTTGCTTCGGTTCTGGAGGCACAAAACAAAGGCATGCTGGTGGGATCCGTAATTGACAAACAAACGCAGGAATTGATCATTGGCGCTACGGTTCAGTTAGATGGAACTGCACTGGGCTCAAACACCGATTCCGATGGGAAGTTCAAAATTATGGATATTCCGCCAAAAACCTACAATGTAACCGTTCGATACCTGGGTTATGCCGCTCAAACCCGCTACAATGTGGTGATAACCAGCGGGAACGCCAATTTCGTCAACTTCGAATTGGAAACCGATTCCCGAAATTTGGGTGAAGTGACCATTTCCGAAAACAAATCAGTACGGGTTGCCTCTGCCGAAACCCCGCTTTCTATTCAGAATCTGACGGCCCAGGAAATCAAGGCCAATCCGGGAGGTAATTTTGATATTTCACAAGTAATTACCACCTTGCCCGGGGTAGGGGGGACAGCCGGCACCGGCAGTTTCCGAAACGATTTATTGATTCGAGGGGGAGGGCCCAACGAAAATGTGTTTTATCTTGATGGTGTGGAGATTCCGGTTATCAATCACTTTTCTACTCAGGGCGCAGCGGGCGGCCCACAGGGTATTTTGAATGTGTCTTTTATTGAAGATGCCACCTTGTCTACCAGTGCTTTCAATGCACGGTACGACAATGCGCTTTCGGCGGTGCTGCAATTGCGCCAGCGCGATGGAAATCCGGAGAAATTTCAGGGCAATTTCCGATTGAGCGGTACCGAGGCAGCCCTTACCACGGAAGGCCCCATTGGCCCGAAAACCACCTTCCTGGCATCGGCGCGGCGCTCTTACCTATCTTTGCTGTTTACCCTATTCGATTTGCCCATTCGGCCCGATTATTGGGATTTTCAGTACAAGATTACCCATAAAATCAATGCCAAAACCACTTTAACCGCTTTGGCTGTGGGTGCGATCGACAATTTTAAATTTGCGCTGCCCAAAGAGGC
>JAGWYI010000406.1 GCA_018969455.1 Bacteroidota bacterium
TCGGTGCTTACTTTTGGGCGGGTGTTACCTGGTTGCAACGTGATGTGCGACACCTGGAAAGAGTATCCGTCGAGCGAGCGTTCGAGGATGGAGCGGTATTTAAATCCGATGGCAGTTTCTTCTTTGACGTAAGGCTTGTAGTCTGCCTTTTTGATGTGCAAATAACCTGAAAATTCGGGTTCGCTGTTGATTTCGGCGAAAAACACCTCGGGTTCTACTTCCAGGACATGCAACAAGCTCAAGAGCGAGGGCAAAGTGGGCACCACCCGGCCGTTTTCGATTTTGGAAATCATGGGCGAACTGATGCCAGTGGCCTCGGATACATCGGAGAGCAGAATGCCTTTTTCCTTCCGGAGGTCGCGGATTTTTGGACCGATGCGGTGGATGAGGTAGCTGGGTTCAATTTTCATGGCACATTTATCTTAGAAGTCGGCGGCAAAGGTAAGTTCAAAAAACGCGGGAATTCATGCCCGCAATGGCATATTGGCTTAAATATTCGTTACTTTTTTGGTTGTTGGGAACTTACAAACAGGCCGTTTTGAGCAATCTGTCCTTGTTTGCTTGCACAAGCAAGTCTTTAGCAAGTTACAATCGTCCCAAAAGCCGGATGGAAGCAATTGGCATCCCGGGATGGGTTCTTGAAAACAAGGGGACAACCAGGTCAAGCGCCTGTTTTCTCTCTACCCTTTGCGCGGCCTGAAAATGAAACCTGGCGCCAGGCAAACAGGATTCACCTGAACCACATGTGGGCATACTGGATGATTTATTTGACTGAAAATAGCAGGGCTGCAAAACCGCATAAAAATCTTCCAGCTTCCACACATCCAATTTTCCATACCTTTGCGGCCGATACCAAATTTCGTCCGCACCATGTCACAGGTCGCACCCTACCAACCCAAAAATAAGATCCGCATTGTAACCGCTGCCAGTTTGTTCGACGGGCACGATGCTGCCATCAACATCATGCGGCGCATCATGCAAAGCTCCGGCGCCGAAATCATCCACCTCGGACACAACCGATCGGTGCAGGAAATTGTCGATTGCGCCATCCAGGAAGATGTGCAGGGCATTGCCATCACCTCCTATCAAGGCGGACACATGGAGTTTTTCCAGTATATGCACGATCTGTTGAAGGAAAAACATGCCGGACACATCAAACTGTTTGGCGGCGGCGGCGGAACCATACTGCCTTCCGAAATCGAAACCTTGCAACAATATGGCATCACCCGCATCTACCACCCCGACGACGGCCGCCGCATGGGCCTGCAAGGCATGATCAACGACGTGCTGGAAAAATGCGACTTCCCGCTGGGCTTTTCCCTCAACGGCGAATTGCAGCACTTCGAAGCGCACGACGCCGGCAGCATCGCCCGACTCATTACCATCGCCGAGAACAATCCCGATTTCTTTGAAACAGAAATCAGTCCGAAATTGCAGGAACGTGCGCAAAAATCAACCCAAAAAACGCCTGTTCTGGGCATCACCGGAACCGGCGGCGCCGGAAAATCGTCGCTGGTCGATGAAATCATCCGCCGTTTTTTGCTGGATACCCGCGACCAGCGCATTGCCGTGGTTTCCGTTGACCCTTCCAAACGCAAAACGGGCGGCGCCCTGCTCGGCGACCGCATCCGGATGAATGCCCTCAACCCCGAACTCGCGCAAGGACGCGTGTACATGCGCTCGCTCGCAACCCGACAAAGCAACCTCGCCTTGTCAAAATACGTGCAATCGGCCGTGGAAATCCTCAAAGCGGCCCATTACGACCTCATCATCCTCGAAACCAGCGGGATTGGCCAAAGCGACACCGAAATCGTGGATCACAGCGACTTGAGTCTGTACGTAATGACCCCCGAGTTTGGGGCCGCCTCCCAACTTGAAAAAATCGACATGCTCGATTTTGCCGACGTGATCGCCATCAACAAGTTCGACAAGCGCGGCGCCCTCGATGCCTTGCGCGACGTGCGCAAACAGGTGCAGCGCAACCGCAACGCCTGGGAAGTTGCTGTGGATGACATGCCGGTGTACGGCTGCATCGCCAGCCAGTTCAACGATCCCGGCGTCAACCGATTGTACCGCCACATCCTGGATTTAATTAAAAGCAAAACAGGGGTTGATTTGCATTCAGACATGCAGGTAAGCGCCGAAGAATCGGAAAAAATCTACATCATCCCGCCGCAACGCGTGCGGTATTTGTCGGAAATCAGCGAAAACAACCGCAAATACGACAGCTGGGCTGAAAAGCAGGCCAGCATCGCCCGGAAATTGTTTGCCCTGCATACCAGCATCGATTTGCTGCAAAACCAAAAGGAAACGGCCGCCCGGGATGCTGCTGCCACCCTGCAACAACAATACGAAGAACTGAAAAAAGACCTCGACGGCGATTGCCTGCGCACCATAGAACAATGGGAACAAAAACGCGCCCGTTACGCCGCCGATGAATACGAATACCTGGTGCGCGACAAACCCATCCGCGTCAAAACCTATTCGGAAAGCCTCAGCCATACCCGAATCCCGAAAGTAATCACGCCGCGTTACAAAGACTGGGGCGAAATTCTGCGCTGGTGCCTGCAGGAAAACGTACCGGGCGAATTTCCGTACACGGCAGGTGTGTTCCCATTCAAACGCCAGGGCGAAGATCCTACGCGCATGTTTGCAGGCGAGGGCGGACCCGAGCGCACCAACAAGCGCTTCCACTATGTGAGCCAGGGACTTCCGGCTGCACGTTTGTCTACGGCATTCGACTCGGTGACCCTTTACGGCGAAGATCCTGATTATCGGCCGGATATATATGGTAAAATTGGCAATTCGGGCGTTTCGGTATGTTGCCTGGACGATGCCAAAAAACTGTATTCCGGCTTTGATTTGTGCGCCCCCAATACCTCGGTGTCTATGACCATCAACGGTCCGGCAGCCACGGTGGCGGCCTTTTTTATGAACGCCGCCATTGACCAGCAGTGTGAAATATACATTCGTCAGAACGGGCTGGAGCCGCTGGTGGAAGCAAAATTGAAGGCCAAGTACGACGACCGCGGTTTGCCGCGCCCAGCCTATCACCCGTATGGGGAAGACGGATTGCCCGAGGGGAACAACGGATTGGGATTGTTGCTCCTGGGGCTTACCGGCGACGAGGTATTGCCTGCCGATGTGTACCAAACCATCCGCGCCAGGGCGCTGCAATCGGTGCGCGGCACGGTGCAGGCCGATATTTTGAAGGAAGATCAGGCGCAAAACACCTGCATTTTCTCCACAGAATTCAGTTTGCGGGTCATGGGTGACGTGCAGGAGGCGTTTATCCGCAACAAAGTGCGCAATTTTTATTCGGTATCGATATCCGGCTACCACATTGCCGAGGCGGGCGCCAACCCCATTTCACAATTGGCCTTTACCCTCGCCAACGGGTTCACCTTTGTGGAATATTACCGCAGCCGCGGCATGAATGTCGACGATTTTGCCCCGAATTTGTCGTTTTTCTTCTCCAATGGTGTAGATCCCGAATATGCCGTGATTGGTCGGGTAGCGCGCCGGTTGTGGGCAAAAGCCATGAAGCACCTGTACGGCGGCAACGAACGCAGCCAGATGTTGAAATACCATATTCAGACCTCCGGGCGGTCGCTTCACGCCCAGGAAATTGCTTTCAACGACATTCGGACCACCTTGCAGGCGCTGTATGCCATTTACGACAATTGCAATTCGCTGCATACCAATGCGTATGACGAAGCCATCACCACGCCGACCGAGGAATCGGTGCGTCGGGCCATGGCCATACAGTTGATCATCAACCACGAGCTGGGATTGGCCAAGAACGAAAATCCGATGCAGGGCTCATTCATCATTGAGGAACTCACTGATTTGGTGGAAGAAGCCGTTTTAATGGAATTTGACCGCATTACCGAGCGTGGCGGGGTATTGGGCGCCATGGAAACGATGTATCAGCGCGGCAAAATACAGGAAGAAAGTTTGTATTACGAAACCCTGAAACACACCGGCGAATTGCCCTTGATCGGGGTAAATACCTTCCTTTCGAGCGAGGGTTCGCCTACCATTTTGCCGGCAGAAGTCATCCGCGCCACCGAGCAGGAAAAAGAGCAACAAATTGCCACCTTGCGCAACCTGCACAAGGCCAACGCCGGGCGTGCGCCGCAGCTGTTGAAGCAGCTGCAGGATGTAGCGGTGCAAAACGGCAATATTTTTGAGTCATTGCTGGAGGCGGTAAAATGTTGTTCGCTGGGAGAAATAACGCGGGCTTTGTATGCTGTGGGCGGACAATACCGTCGGAATATGTAATTTTATACCAGGATTCGCCGGATTTTGTGGATAAATCAGGATGGATTTCGCTGATTTATAATGATTTATAAAGATCGTTATGCACAAAATCTGGCGGCG
>JAGWYI010000407.1 GCA_018969455.1 Bacteroidota bacterium
AATAACACAAATTCAGGCGGTTTGGCACTTGTTCAACAGGCGCTGAATCGCTTGAATTTGTTTTTCCTCCTCAGTCCCTTTCCTCCCGAACCCGGTGCTTCCACAACGCGGGAAACGAAGATTTCGGCCGCTTGCACAACCAAACCCCTGTGCCTTTTTCCCGTGCCAACGGGTTTTGAATCGTACCAATGCACCGGATATCACCATACAAGCCTTTGATGTCGTCGCCCAGTTCATCGTTGATGTAGATCAGGTTTTGTTTGCCTGCCGACAGGTTTTCCGGGACCCAGAGCAGGTAGGAATCGGAAAAACTGAACGCAGGCGGGTGGGGCTGCTTGCAGAAATGTTCCACCGCGGCGGCCTGGCCGTAATTCTCGGCGTAAACAACCGTGGAATCCAGGGGGCCGGCCTGCAGGAGGGCTTGATCGGTCAGGGCAGCCAGTTCTTCCCAGCCCAGCATATCGGCATAATCCTGGGGCAGGGTATGGAGGCGGCCATCTTCCCAGCGCAGCGGCGCATCCACGCCGACATCGGTCTTCAACCATTCAAAATAAGCAACCAATTGATTAACAGGTAAAAAAGGCTTGCCGGTAGGCATCAATGGGCCGGAAATCGCTACAAAAACCGTGAGCAGGGCAGCGCGCGCATATACATTAAACACCCAGGCCTCCAACGCAACTGCACCGGCGGCAAACAACATGGGATAGGCGCCCAGGGTGTAATAGGATTTGCCTTTTAAAACAAGCAAAATGCCAACAACAAGCAAATATTGCCAGGCTAAGGGCCGAAATGCATGCAAGCGCACGGAAAACAGAAGGGCAAAAAGTCCGGCTATCCAAAGGGGGGCAAAACCGGCGTGGACCAACAATTGGTCTTTCAAGAAATCGGCGGCCTGCACGTGCTGCAACTGGGTTTCCTGCAATGTTTTCAAATGGTGTAACACCGGAAAATGATGCCGGATCTGCCAAAGCGCATTGGGTAAAAGGATGAGTCCGGCCAGGAGCGCAGCCACCCAGGGGGCTTTTCGGGTGAAAACATTCCGACGGTAATTCAGGAGCAGGGCGCCCAACGTGGCCACCACCCACAAGGCTACAGTGTATTTGTTCAACATCCCGATTCCGGCCGCAAGGCCGATGTAGAGCCACCATTTGTCGGCGCCGGTTTTGAGCCATTGCAGCAGGAAATAGGAAAGAAGGGACCAGAAAAAAATGTCGAAAGGAACGGGTTGCAACATGGAAAAGGCCCGAAGCCAGGCGATGGAACAAAACATGCTCGCACCGCACAGGAGTTGCGCATACATGCCGCCGCCTAAAGCGCGCATCATCAGGGCCATGAGCCAGAGGACGCCTGCTGCAGAAAGCGCTGGCAACACATGGGTGGCAAGCAGGCTGCTGCCAAAAAACTGCTGCCCGAGGTAACTGATAAACCCGATAAAGGGCGGGTTCGACCAAAAGCCCCAATCCAGGTGTTTCCCGAGGGCGAGGTACATCAATTCGTCCCGGTGGAATCCGAGGTATCCGGAACTACTGGTCAATTGGGCGCCGAGCAGCAGCACGGCGAGGGCAAAGGCGCATCCAAGGGCTTTGTTTGCAGTGTTTTCCATGTTTCAAAATTACATCTCTACCCTGAAATCCTTGAAAATCCCGGTATATATTTGCATAGCACCCGAGGGGCCGACGTTCGTTTTCACCCTAAATTGAATATCACTATGCGATTTTTATATTTTGTAAATTCTTGTTTGTTAATACTTTGCTTTTGTTTTGCGCTACACGCCCAACAGGCGCCCGCGCCCGTATACGTGGGCCCGGATGCGCCCGCCTGGATGCGCAAGATGCTGGATCCCAACCCGAATGTGTTTGAAATCCAGCAATTGTATGCCAAAGATTACCAAAACAAGGCTCTGGTAAAAAACAGGTACACGCAATATTACAAACGCTGGATGCACTGGGCACGGCCCTACACGCAGGGCGACGGGACCATCCGCATACCAGGCCCGGAGGAGGATGCTGCACAGGAAACCCGGCTTCGCGCCCAACACGCCGGTCGCCAAAGCGCCTGGACATTTGCCGGCCCCAAACAAACCTTCGACGTGAACGGTACCACCGTCGTGACCTGGCAAACCAACATTTACAGCCTCGATGTATCGCTTTCCAACCCAAACATCCTGTACGCAGGCGGCGAAAGCGGGGGCCTCTGGAAAACCAGCGACAAAGGCATGAACTGGACCCTCCTGAGTGCCAACATCACCCATGGCGCCTTCGGTGCAGTGAAAATCCACCCAGGCAATCCCGACATCGTATATGCGGGCACGGGCGGAAAAATCATTAAAAGCAGCAATGGCGGCCAAAATTGGACGAGTATTTACACGGAAAACAACCTTTGGGTGAATGAATTTGCCATTTCTCCGGTTGATCCAAACCTCATTTTTGCGGCCTGCGATCAGGGGCTTTTGCGCAGCCTCAACGGTGGTCAAAGCTGGAGCAAGGTGTTCAGCAACCAATGCTGGACGGTAAAATTCAAGCCCAATGACGTCAGCATGGTATTTGCGGTGCGTAAAAACGGCTCCAGCGCCGATTTTATGAAATCGACGGATGGAGGCGCTCTTTTCAATGCTTCCAATCTGGGCTGGTGGTTGCCAGGCGTTGGAGAATCGGTTGGGGGCGCCATTTTGGCTGTTTGCCCATCTGATCCCAACCGATTGTATGCCTACCTGTGTGGAAATGGAAGCAATTTGTATGGATATGTTGGGGTATTTCGCAGCAACAACAGCGGTCAGAATTGGACAAATACACATCCCGGAAACGCCGTTGGAAACAGTCCAACGGCATACAGCATACCTACGCATACCAATCTGATGGCACACAACGGCACTACAGGCTTCGATCAGGGCTTTTATGACATGGCCATTGTAGTGAATCCATCCAACGCCGACCAACTCATCGCGGGAGGCACCTCCTGGTTTCGCAGCAACAACGGCGGACAAAGCTGGACGGCCCTGGGCAGCTATGTAGGCGGCCTGCCCTGGAGCCATCCCGACATCCAGGCAACCGTGGCCGTCGGCAACGACCTTTGGATTACATCCGACGGGGGCATTAACTATTCATCGGATTGGGCCTCCACCATTGAGGCCCGTATGAACGGTATTTCAGGTTCCGATATGTGGGGATTCGACAGTGGCTGGAACGAAGATATTTTGGTGGGCGGGCGCTACCACAACGGCAATATGGCCTATTATGAACGGTTTCCTGAAGGCAAATACTATCGGCTCGGCGGAGCAGAAGCGGCTTCCGGGTATGTAAATCCCGGCCCCGAGCGCAAAGTGTATCACTCCGACATCGGCGGAACCATCATCAAGGGCGGTTTTCAGGATGGGGTACGCAGTTTCCCCGTAGGCCTCTTTCCCACAGAGAGTTACGCCTATTACGCCAATTCGGAAATGGTGTGGCACCCCGCCTGCTGGAACACCGTTTTTTTGGGCTATGAACAAAAAATATGGCGCAGCGACGATGGCGGACAAAGCTGGACGGCATTGTACACCTTCCCGGGCGATGCCTCCAATACCGTGTTCGACATCGAAATTGCGCGTTCCAACCCGCAAGTGATGTATTGTTCCCAATGGGACGGTACCGACGACAGCATCTGGCGCAGCGAAGATGGCGGATTGAGCTGGATCAAATGCGCGCTTTTGCCGCTGCCCAACAACAACGACCGCGTGAAACTGGCCGTAAGTGCCGAAAACGCCCACTTGCTCTGGGCATCGGTGTCGTATGGCTCCAACGGCAAAAAAATCTACAAAACCACCGATGGCGGACAAAGCTGGATTAATCTGACAACGAGCATCCTCGATAACTTGCAGATTACCAACATCATGGCGCAATACGGCACCGATGGCGGCATTTACCTGGGCACCAATGGCGGCGTTTTTTACCGCAACAACAGCTTGTCGAATTGGCAGCCTTACAGCAGCGGACTGCCACTTTCAGCCGAAACCAACCGCCTGAAGCCTTTCTACCGCGACGGAAAAATCCGAAACGGTTGCTGGGGATTCGGCGTGTGGGAGGCGCCGCTGTACGAAGCTTCGGCCGTGGTACCCCAGGCAATGGCCGACAAACTGAGCAGCAATTGCCTGCGCGATACGTTTTATTTCGACGATTACTCGGTGGTTTTACACGCAGGCGCCAGCTGGAGCTGGACCATCCAGGATGCCGCCTGGGTAGAAGGGGCCGACACGCGCACGCCGCGGGTAGTTTTCAATTCTGCCGGTGAAAAACAGGTATGGATGGCACTTCACACGCCTGGCGGTACCTTTTACGACACCTTGCGCGTGCAGGTGGGCAACGCCTGTGCGCCCGACAGTCT
>JAGWYI010000408.1 GCA_018969455.1 Bacteroidota bacterium
GATTACTGGATTTGGTACCTCGCTGCAGGTTTTGTTGGGTTGTTGGCCCTGCTCACCTGGTTGTATTTGCGGAGGCAGAAAAAAGGATTTATGCAAAGCAGGGTGGTACAACTCCCCCCGCATGCGTTGGCGCTGAAGCGTTTGGAGGCACTACAACGCCAAAACTGGCTTACAACGGGGCAGTATAAGGCATTTTATGAAGAACTTACCCTTATTTTGCGCAGTTACTTACGCGATCGTTTTCACATTCCAGCCATGGAGTCGGCTTCTCCCGAAATTGTTCGGCTGTTGCAAACTTTGCCCGATTTTCCGGAGGAATACATCTCAGGCGCCAAGGATTTACTGGAAAAAGCCGATTTGGTGAAATTTGCCAAGGCTCAACCAGATGATTCTTACCACATTCCGGCGCTTGAATGGACCAAAGCCTTGGTACACAGTACCCGGCCAATTGAACAACCATCACCTACTAGTACCGATAAATCGTGATTTTGGCCCAACCATTTTGGCTGTTCTTTTTGCTTCTGCTGCCCTTGTTGATATGGCGAAGCAAAAAATCGAAAACCCTGGTTTTCCGTATGCCGCAAGCGTCGGTGTACGCAGGGCCTTCAAGTTGGCGCAGCCGTGCGCGCCGCATTTTGCCTATTTTGCGGCTGGTGGCAATGACATTTGCCATTTTGGCCCTTTCGCGCCCCCAATTGTTGTGGCAGGAAAAAAAGGTAAAAGCCGATGCCCTCGACATTGTCCTGGCGCTCGATATTTCTCCGAGTATGCTCAGCAAGGATTTTGACCCCGATCGGCTGGCAGTGGCAAAGCGGGTTGCCATCGACTTTGTTGAAAAAAGACCGTACGATCGTTTAGGCCTGGTGGCTTTTTCAGCCGAGGCCTTTACCCAGTGCCCACTTACTACCGACCGGCGTGTGGTACAAAAATTTATTCAGGACCTGGAAGTTGGCCGACTAGAAGATGGTACGGCTATTGGCATGGGGCTTGCTACCGCCATCAACCGACTGAAAGACAGCAAGTCGAAGAGCAAATTGGTCATTTTATTGACAGATGGAGAAAATAATGCCGGTTACATCAGCCCGGAACAGGCGGCCGAACTGGCAGCCACGCTCGGGGTGCGGGTGTATACGGTGGGAATCGGAACAGAGGGCATTGTGATGTCGCCAGCACAACGTGCGCCCGATGGCACTTACTTTTTTGCACCCCGACAAATGGCCTTCGATACCGAATTGCTCCAACAAATTGCCGCACGTACACATGGTCGATTTTACAGAGCTTATTCCGAAGGCGATTTGGCAGGAATTTACAATGAAATAGACCAATTGGAAAAAACCAAAATTGAGGTGCGCACCATTACCCGCACCAGCGAAATATACCACTGGTTTCTGGGTATTGCGCTTCTGCTTTTGTTGGCCGAAGTGTGCATGCGTTGGGGCTTTTTGCGTTCTATAACGGTATAAACAGGGTCATTCTGAAGATCAAAAAGCAAAAATATGCTGTTTAAATTCGAAAATCCTGCATTTCTAAATGCCCTCTGGATCATCCCGGTGCTGGCGCTTTTGCTGCTCAATTTTTGGTATTGGCGTAAAAGACAACTTCAACTTTTGGGCGAACCTTCGCAGGCAGGCACATGGGTGAGCGGTTTTTCAGCGCCGCGTTTCTGGGTGAAAAACGGGATTTTGCTGCTTGTCATAACCTGCTTTTTGCTGGCATTGGCAAACCCACAACGCGGCGCCCGGATGCAAAAAGTGTCGCAAAACAGCGCAGATGTTTTTATCGCCCTAGATATTTCTCAAAGCATGCGGGCTGAAGATGTGGCGCCCAGCCGCCTGGAAATTGCCAAGGTTTTTGTGCAAAAACTGATCAGGGCGCTCGATGGAGAACGCATCGGACTTATCTTTTTTGCCGGGAACGCTTTTTTACAATTGCCTTTATCTACCGATTATGACTTTATGCTGGAATCGGTGCAAAATGCCGATCCCGAATTGATCTCAAGCCAGGGTACTGCCATTGGCGCAGCCATCGATTTGGCCGAAAAATCATTCGATGCAGAACCTTCCGGCCGTGCAGTAATTGTAGTAAGTGATGGTGAAAACCACGGCGACGAGGTAGAAAAACGCGCAGAAGCGGCATTTGACGACGGAATGGTCATTTATCCTGTGGGTGTTGGAAGTGTGGATGGCGGTACCATTCCCATCATTGAAAATGGAATTCCCGGGTTCAAACGCGACGAAAATGGCGCAATTGTACGTACCCGATTGGATGAAGCGGGGATGATAAAAATGGCTGCTGCCGGTGGCGGACGATACTTTTCGGCCAGCCTGGGCGATGCTTCTGTTCAAGCCATCAAGCGCGAAATTGATGCACTGCCCAAACGCGCCCTGGAAGTGCGCTCCCAATCCAGCTACGAAACCTATTTTCAATGGTTCCTGCTGCCAGGCTTGCTCTTACTCCTGATTGATGCATTTATTTCCTGGAGATCAAGTAATTATAAATAAAAATATGCGAATTCTGTTTACTGTATCTGCTTTCTTCTTATTGGGCGCGATTCGGGGTCAATCGGCGCACCAATCCTTGCGCAAAGGCGATGCCGCCTATTTAAAAAATCAATACGAAAAAGCAGGTAAGGCCTACAAAAAGGCCCTGGAGTCAACCCCCAACAACCCGCAAGCTGAATATAACCTCGGAAATGCATTGTATCAGGAAGGAAAATTTGAAGACGCATCTACGCATTTCCAACGAGCCCTGCCCCTCGCCAACAAAACCTCGGATAAAGCCGATGTACTCCATAATTTGGGAAATGCCTATTTAAAACAACGCAAATTCCAGGAGGCGGTGCAAGCCTACGAAAAAAGCCTGCGCCTGCGACCAGGCGATCCCGATACTAAAATGAACCTCCAACTGGCCAAACTAAAAATAAAACAACAGCAACAGCAACAACAACAGCAACAACAACAACAACAAAACCAACAGCAAAACCAACAACAAAACCAACAACAAAACCAACAACAAAACCAACAACAAAACCAACCGCAACCGCAAAACCAAAATCCCCCGCCCAATCCGAACAAGGAGAACGACCAAAATAAAGAATCGCAAGTACAGGAACCTCAACAAGCTCAACAAAATCAGCAGCCTGGACAAATGAGCCAGGAAGAAGCCAAAAACCTGCTCGAAACTGCAGTGGGGAGAGACGATAAAAAAAATGCGCGTAAATACCGGGATCAGGAAAACAGACAGCAGCCAAAAGCAAAGGGAAAAGATTGGTAATCTGTACTTTTGCCATCAAAACACACCATAACATGACGGCGGATTCATTTTACTGGAATGCCAGTTTGTTGATTTTTATCCCTTGGGTTTTACTTATTCTGGCTCCGGGATGGAAGCACACCGAAAAGGTGGCATTTGGGTCGGCGGTTTTGCTGCTCCTTGCAGCCGCGTGGTTTACTTTTGCCTATCTGATGAATCCGAGCGAAAGTGGATTTTCCATTTCGCCAGCTGGATTGGCAAACCTGTTTCGCAGCAAGGAAATGCTGCTTACAGGCTGGCTAAACTATCTGTCTTTTTGCCTGCTGGTGGGTGTTTGGCAGGTACACGATAGCCGACAGTTAAAAATACATCCCCTCTTTGTAGCGCCCGGCCTCCTTCTTACCCTGATTACCGGTCCTGCCGGTTTGCTCTTGTATTTATTGTTTCGTTATATTAAAACCCGCAAATGGGATATCCAGTAATTAAAGCCGGCAGCATCACCAACTTGAGTGATGCGCGTTATTTTTCTGCTAAAGGGGCAGACCTGCTTGGCTTTTCCCTCGAAGAAGGCCTTGAATCTTATCTCGAGCCAGGCAAAATGCAGGAAATGCGCGGCTGGATTGAAGGCCCCAAAATTGTGGGGGAATTCGAACAAGCGCCCATCGAACTCATCGTAGAGGCAGCCCGCTTTTTTCAACTAGATGCAGTACAATTGCCTTATGCACGTTTTCTGCAAGAACCTTCGGCATTCTCCTCCATTCCCGTATTGGCGGTTCTGAACTGGCCTGTAAATGCCGCTTTCCCCGCTAATTTGCACGAATCTGTCGATTATTTTGTATTGCAAGTTGATGAAAATCAATGGAATATGCAATATTCTGTACTAAAGGACATTTGTTCGAAACATCCCGTGTTGCTCGATCTTCAAATGTCGCCGGAAAATATGTTGGAGGTTTTGCGCACCTGCCCCAGCGCGGGCCTGCACCTGCGGGGAGGCGAGGAAGAAAAGACCGGCATCAAATCATTTGAAACCCTCGACCAGGTTTTTGATGCACTGGAGGTCCTGATGGTGGATTAAAGCAAATAATATCGATTCAAAATGG
>JAGWYI010000005.1 GCA_018969455.1 Bacteroidota bacterium
GCCCTATGGAAAGCAAATCGGGATCTGTGATGTGGGTAGATTCGGGTTGTTGGGCGGTTACAGCTGGCAGTTGGCGGTGATCGCCGATCAATACGAAGTGCTGCACGCGCGATAAGAGCCCAATAATTTGAGGTTCAAGCAGTTGCGAGGCTTCATCGACAATAAGTCGTTGAAATTTTTTCAATTGGGCCAAACTATCATTTTGTGCATAAGATGCGACGGTGCTAACAAAAATCCGCTTGGAATCGAGCAAAGCGCGCAATTCGGCCCGGTTCTGAACATCTTCTACCTGCACCTGAAGCAATTGATCGCGAAATCTTGGTGCAGTAGAGAAACGGGAGCCGATGCGCAGGTAGTGCTGTTTTACATGGGTTCCGATGGATTCAAGGGCTTCGCAAATTTCATCTACCGCCCGGTTGGTATAGGCCAGGAGAAGCAGGTTGTCTTGGGTGTTTTCCAGAATCCATTGGGCCAATTTTCGCAGCATCACACTGGTTTTGCCCGTTCCTGGAGGCCCCCAGAGCAAAAAGAACCGATCGGAGCGTATAATTTTTTGAAAAACATCGTCGGGGCTGTTGTCCGAAACAGGGGGATGCTGAATGGCTTGCGGGGCGAGGAGCAAGGCCCGCTGCTCATTTGGGGCTTCGGCCCATTCAAACAAGCTTCGGTACATGTTGGCAAACCCTGTTTCAATTAAATCGGGTTCAATGTGCCATAAACCTTGTGCTTCAAATGGTTTCAAATTGAACTGACGATACCGCAGTTGTACAGTTACCCACTCGGGTTCCAGAGCCGTTATGGTACAGCGAATCACCTGATGGTCCAGAATGGTGTCTTCTGTTGAGCTCGCCGGGTACAATGCGGCAATATCGCCCACCCTAAAATTGGCAAGTGGGTTGGTTTGGGCCGTTTTTCGGAACACAATAATCGGATCGGGTTGGTTGGCCCGGTTATCTACCAGTTCCAGATGGCTTAAAATGCTAAATTGTTGTTGCTTTTCTTCAAAGCTGCTGCGCCACAGGATGGCATGGCCTTGTGGCCGATCCTGATTTTCTTGTCCGGCCTTGGAAAGCCAGTGCTCACGGGCAATAAATCCTGTAAATGCATTAAAATACTTCCGTTCAAGCGGGCTTAAGCCTTGGTATGCTGTTTCAAAACGGGCGAAATCGCGTTTCAAAAAACCGCTTGCCTGTTCGCTGCGCAATCGTTCGAAAACAGGCACGACATCGGCGCCGGGCAGAATATTTGTCAAAATACGTTCCAGGCCCAGCAACTGGTTGCGTACTTGCAAAGCTTCCCACTGCTCCGGCGCTACAGAGGGGGCAAATCGCAAAGGATTAATTTCTGCGCCGGAATATAATATGTATTTTATTGGATCTGTTTGCTTTCCATATACCGATTGCACCAAGAGGTCGTATAAAAGCGTTTGGGTAAAATGACTGCGCTGGATGCCGTAAGCGTTGGGCTTAAATGGTGTACCGCTTTTTAATTCCAATATGGCTGCTCGGCTTTCCGTTTTGTACAACAGGTCGAGTCGGCCCTGAATGCCATATATTTCGCTGAAAAATGTGGGCTCAAGCATGCAATCGCTTGGGTCAATTCCCTCCTTCGCCAAGCCGCCTTTGGCCATATTTTGAAGATTCAGGTAATGTTTCTGGGCTTTTTGAGCCAGATTGCGCACGGCCTGATCGCTCATGGCCGCGTAAACGAAGGGGTATTGTCGGAATGTTTCACGAAACAAGGATTGCCAAGACAAATCGGGCTCGTTGAGCAGGCGATCAAGGAAAAAGTTGGCAATATTTCCCAGTAAAATGGCATCTGTTGTTTCGTGAGGTAAAAATTTGCGTACCAAATAGGCCAATGGAGTGATTCCGGTGTCCTTAAAACACTCCGAAATGGCCGAAACATCCATCAAATAATCGGGTTCGATGATAAAAATGCGCGGGCGATAGGCTCCGTTTCGGTCTATTTCAACCTCCAACAGGTTGAGCGTCACCGGAAACCGGAAAATTTTCCGAATGGATTGAATCGTAGGGTTGAAATTTTCATTCCGGGCATCCAATCCGTAACAAACCGCCACTGTATGGGCCGGGTTTTCTGCGTCAATGGCCAAAAAGTGGCCTGCATCAGGTCGATCTTCCAGGGCCAGCACCCTCGCCTTGGCCTTGTACTCCCAACTGGTCGTTTCGGTTTGTTGAAACTGAGGATCATCCAAAGGAAGGCAAATGCGGGAAACTTCCGCCGGGATAGCCATTTGGCTGCTGGCAAGTACGGTGTGTGAAAGGGCAGAATAGCCCATTTTTACATCGAATTCGGATACTGATTCACCCCGACGGGCCGAGCCGGCCCGTTTCCGCAATCGGTGTACCCAATACAAAAGTGAAGCTGTGAGTTGATTTTGGTAACCTGCATAACTGATGCGGGCAAACAAAGTGCTAAATGTGAGTTGTTCTTTTCGGGTGAGCTCAATGAACAGTTTTTCCTGCAATTCGGCCAAGGCAAGTACCCGATCCCGGGACGTCCAGGTATCATGGGTGGCAATTTTGTAAATTTCCCGGTAAAAAAGTTCGGCCGCTTCTGGCAACAACATAAATTTGCTTACGCTTTGGATTTTTTGCCTTCAAATAAAGGATTGCAAAGATGTCCATTTTATTTAGCCTCTCAATCTTTCAAAACACCTCTATGCTCCAACAAAGCTTTAAAGTTTACTGGCGATCCCTGCGTATCATCTATTGGGCCTTGTTTGCAGTGCAATTATTGTTTGCATTGGCCGTTTCCCGGCTTCGGCCGCATATGGATTGGAGCGCTTTGCAGGTAATCCCATCGCCCTATATTTTAATGACTGTGTGTTCTGTGATTTTTCTGGGTGCATTGGCGATGTATTTTACCTTGCTGAAAAGGGCGCGCGGGGAAGTTGATCTGGATGCAAAACTTAATGGATATCGCACCGCATCGTTGGTTCAATGGGCCATGTTGGAAGGGGCCACCCTGCTTCAAGTACTTAATTACATGGCATTCAACGATTCTTTGAATAGGACTTTTTTGGGTATATTGCTTTTCAGCTTTACAATACGCCGACCATCCAAGCCAGATATGATTTACCGGCTGCAATTGAATGAGTTGGAACAGGCTGAATTGGATTTGTAGTGCTTAAGTTAAGGCCGTCAGCACATCCACAATGGTTTTCAAGGCAATAAAAATCGGCTCACGACCTTCACGGGTAACCAGTGAGGCCAGATCATCTTCATCTTCCAAAACAGCCTCTTCCGCAAACGCCAATAATTCTTCCTGCAAATAATCTTCAAAAAATGCATCCAGGCGGTCGCGAAAGTTAGATGCCGTTTGGTGCTCCAGAATTTCATAATTTCGTTCTTCCGCTTCGCCAATTTGATCCTCTGATACCGCTTCCAATTTGCCACCGGCAACTTTCGTAATGGCAGTCCAGGTGATCAAAGCTAAATATTGCAAAAATCCCTTTTCGTCTTCAGTTAGGAGGTCAAAATGTTCGCTAAACAACCAGGCAAACATCACGGGTTGGGCCTCAGAAAAAGCCTCCATTTGCTGCTCGTATTGGGTGTCGCTGAGCTTGTCTAGCGCATCAATCACATCATTTATTACTTGTTCGGAAACAAACTTCATATTTAACGTTTTGACTGTCAGGTGATATTAATAAAATGGCTGCAAAAGTACAGAATTCTTCCCGGTTAGGGGCAAATTCAGTCAGATAAATCCGATCTTAGCTCAACATCCTGATTTACATTCACCAAATTTGCCCTGAATTTATGTTGCGTGCTGCTTTGCTCGATTTATACAACGGCGAATCCAATCGAGGCATTCCCATGTTGAAAAAGATAATGTCTCAATATGCCAATGTATTAACATTTGAACAATTTGATGTTCGGGCAAAAAATGAAATTCCGGATTTATCCTTCGACATTTATGTGTTCTCTGGCGGACCGGGCGACCCTTTGTTGAATGATGGGCCCTGGTTTGAGCCCTTATTTGCTTTGTTTGGCAAGTTGTGGGACTGGAATTTGAAAGAAGAACCTAAAAAACACTGTTTTTTTATTTGCCATTCTTTTCAGATGGCCTGCCATCATTTTCAATTGGGCGCTGTCACGCAACGTTATAAGATGTCGTTTGGCACCTATCCGGTGCATCGCACGGCTGCCGGTAAACACGAGCCTGTTTTTGAAGGCCTGCCCGATCCTTTTTATATTGCCGATTTTAGACGATATCAGGTGGTTCAACCCAATATGGAGTGTATTAAAGCCATGGGCGCCCAAATTTTATGCCTGGAGAAACTGCGGCCCCATGTGGAACACGAACGCGCCCTCATGGCCATTCGCTTCAGCCCCTGGATGATTGGCACCCAGTTTCACCCCGAGGCCGATCCGGAAGGCTTATTGAGCTATTTTATGGAACCCGAGCGAAAAAAATCCATCGTGGATGAACACGGCCCGGCGCGCTACGACCGCATGATCCGGGATTTGGCCAATCCGATGAAGATCCAGCGTACTTTTGATACGGTAATCCCAACTTTTTTGGAACACGCGGTCGAGCAACTTAGTATGATGCCTGCCTAATTTATTCGTAACGCAGCGATTCGATGGGATCGAGCCGGGCGGCTTTCAGGGCGGGGTAAAAACCTGAAACAATGCCCACGATCATACAAAGAGTAAATCCGAGCAGCATCCATGCCCAGGGAATCAGAAAGGTTCCGCCCAGCAATGGGGTTACGATGTTTCCAATCAAAATACCCAAAATGATGCCCACAATACCGCCAATTTGGCAAATAAGAATGGCTTCTATCAAAAATTGAAGCAAAATGCTGCGGCTGGTTGCACCCAATGCTTTGTAAATTCCGATTTCACGGGTGCGCTCGGTTACGCTTACGAGCATGATATTCATCAGGCCAATGGCTGCTCCCAGCAGGGTCATCAAGCCAATGGCAATGGTGGCCAGACGTAAATTGGTGGTATTTTCTTTCAAAATTCCGATCAGACTGTCGCTCGATTCAATTTCGAAGTTTTCCGCCTCGCCCGGGCGCAAACCCCGAATTTGCCGGAACAATCCAATGGCTTCCGATTGGGCATTGGTCATGTCGGCGCCATTTTCCACAGCAACCAGCAAAAAATAATCGCGGTCTTCACTGTCTCCAAAAATGGTTTTTACGTTGATCAACGGCGCATACACTTTACGATCATCTGATTCGTTCATGGTTGATCCCTTGGAGGCCATGATGCCAATTACACGGTATTTGTTATTGTTGACCGATATAATTTGTCCGAGTGCTTTTTCTGTTTTGCCGTCAAACAGAATTTTTACAATTTCCGACCCGATTATGGCATTGGGAGTGCCCGCATCCACTTCAGGTTTGGTGAAATTACGGCCCATTGCAATGTCTAAACCTTTTACATCTAGGAAGTTTTCATCAATGCCGTTGAATATGACGTTCGGATTTGACTTTTTATCCTTGAATTTTACCGTGGCCTGGCCCGTTCCATACAAGCCAACTGCTACCTTTGCCGGAAAGTTGAATCGTTCTTTGAAACCTGTGGCTTCCTTGAACGAAATGGCTTTGGCCGGTTTTTCTCGATGGCCCTGCCGGTGCCCTTTCCCTTCGTTCCACTTGCGTTCAATGGAAAAAGAATTGGCGCCCAATCCGCTGAAATTGTCGTTCAGAGAATAGGCAATGGCATCAATGGCTGTGAGAATGCCCACCAATGCCATGATGCCAAATGCAATAATGAGCAGGGTGAGTACCGAACGCAACAAATTGGCGCGGATGTTCTGGTAGGCCATGCTGAAAATTTCCTGGAGCGGCATCATAATCCGAAAATGGGCGTTTTTAATGAAACAAGTGCCCAAAAATAAAGCATATTTCAACTGAAGGCCCCTGATTTGGAAGCAGGCTGTTTAATATTCGATCAAAAGGACAAATTTCAAGACAGAATGTCGACAAACCTTATATCCCGGACATACATTCCGGCCATTTTTCAAACAATTCCAAGCCTTAAAGCAGGACAAAGCACCCGTTGGGGGGGCGTCAGCCCTGCGCCATTTGCCAGTTTCAACATGGGGCTAAGCACCGGCGACAACCCGGAAAATGTGCTGGAAAACCGCCGCCGCTTTTGTGAAGATTTGGGATTTTCACTCGATCAACTCGCCTTGTCTTCCCAGGTACATGGCGCTGAAATCTGGACTACCACCGCACCGGGTCTTAACAAAGGCTTTGATGCCATCGTGACAGATGCCTCCGGGGTGCTTATTTCGGTCTCTATTGCCGATTGTACCCCGATTCTGATTGCCGACCCGCGTACGCGCGCACTGGCCGCTGTACATGCAGGCTGGAGGGGTACGGCGGCAAAACTGGTGGAAAAAACCTTGCATCAAATGCAAATTTTATTTGGTACCAAACCGGAAGATTGTCTGGCATACATCGGAGCCTGCATTGCGTATGATGCATTTGAAGTGGGACCGGAAGTGGCTGAACTGTTTGATTCAAGTTTCAAACGCTTTGATGCCCACCGTGACCGTTTTTTTGTCGATTTAAAAGTGGCCAATCGGGCACAATTGACCGATCATGGGGTAAAACTGGAAAATATTGAAACTTCTCCGTACTGCACGGTGTTGCATGGTACAGATTATTTTTCCTATCGGGCAGAATTAGGCCAAACCGGCAGAATGCTCTGTGCAATCGGGTGGGAAAAATAGAAAGAAAGGAAAATTATTTATCTTTGGCGGCTTTTTGGCTATGGCGAAGGAAAAAAAGAAAATAAAAGTTGAAATTAAGAACCGGCGTGCCGCTTTCGAATACCATTTCGAGCAGGAGTATGATGCAGGTATGATCCTTACCGGTACTGAAATCAAGAGCATCCGGGCAGGCAATGCCAACCTGAATGATGCTTATTGCTTGATTGAAAATGGCGAATTGTGGGTGCGAAATATGTATATCGCTGTGTATGAGCACGGAACTGATAACAACCACGAACCCCGTCGTGCCCGAAAATTGTTGTTGCGAAAACCTGAATTGCGCAAGCTGGAACGAAAAGCCAAAGAAAAAGGATATACCATCGTTCCATATTTGCTCTTCATCAATGAACGTGGTTTTGCCAAGCTTACCATAGAATTGGCCACCGGAAAAAAATCATTCGACAAACGCGAAACCATCAAGAATCGCGACAACAAACGCAGTCTGGATCAATTGAAAAAACGATATAGCACGGTTTAAAACCTGATGAATAAAGGATTTGCATTGTTTCTCTCCTTTTTAGGCCACCCCTTGCTGGTGCTTTTTTACATGCTGGTGCTGCTGCTGGCCTGCAATCCGTTCATGTTTGGCGTTCGAACCATGGCCGAGCCTAAGGCGGTCATCCTGATGGTATCGGTTTTTGCAATTACGGTATTGATTCCAGGATTTGGCGTGGCCTTGATGCGGCCCCTCGGGCTCATTAAAAGCCTACATTTAGAGGATCGACAAGATCGAACGGGGCCTTACATCATTACGGGCGTTTTTTATTTGTGGCTGGTAAAAAACCTGCTTTCCCTGGGATATTTGCCTGATTTGTTTGTGAAATTTGCAATGGGCGCCACCATTAGCCTGTTTTTGGCCTTTTTTATCAATATTTTTCTGAAGGTAAGTGCGCACGCTGCCGGAATGGGCGGATTGGTTGCGATGTTGCTTATGACACAATGGTCTTATCCAAATGTAAATTTGGAAATTCCGGCATTGGGAGGGATGTTTTTCCTTAATTTTAAAATTATAGTGGTAATGGGCATCCTGTTGGCTGGCTTGGTTGGCACTGCACGCCTGGCCCTGAAAGCGCACACCAGCCTGGAACTATACCTCGGTTATGCCGTTGGCATGGTGGCACTTGTAATTGGCGCTTCGGTTGTTTAGCGGTATTCCTAAGCGGAGAGCAACCATTGCTGCAGGGCTTTTTGAAATTCAGGATAGGTAGAAAGATTGTTGTGCGCCCCCCCGGGAATGGTAATAAATGCATCGCTGGACTTTAGTACCTCCTTCAGTCGCAGGGCCGAGGCATATGGAACGACCCGATCGCGGGTACCGTGAAATATCAGGATGGGAATGCGGGTTTGCGAAACGTGCTGATGATTGGGAAATACCAGGCTAAATTGCACGGGCAGTACCGATCGACCCAAATGACTGGCAAGCATGCCCTGCAGGGTGTCAAACGGGGTTTCTAAAATCAAACAACGGGCAGGCACCCTGGCAGAAAGGTAGGTGGCCATGCCAGATCCCAAAGAGCGGCCGTACAACACGATATCCTGCACAGGAAAACGGTTTTTTACCCAATTGTACATCAATTCGGCATCGGAAAAAAGACGCTGCTCATCGGGTTGCCCGGTGCTTTTCCCATATCCCCGGTAATCGGGAACAAAAAAATCATACCCATTTTCTGTAAAGGGCTGGTGCATGGCGCCCCAACGTTGCAAATTAGATCTATTGCCATGAAAATAAAGCACCACACCGCGCTTTTGCGGTTTCTGACTCGCAAAATACAAAGCGTTGAGCTTACACCCATCCGCGGTGGTAAACCAATGTTCCTCAAAAGGATGGTCAAACTGAAATTGGTGCCCGGCTTTGAGTTTGACAGGCTGAAAAAGCAGTTTTTTTAATACGTAATCGGTTAAATTCATGGATTTTCCGATGCTTCGCGCGCTTGCAGGTGCGGGTTGTTGCGGTGTCGCTCGCGGTCGCGCAAGGTTTTCTTTTCTAAATTGCGTTTCAAGGCTGCGGTGAGGTCGGTTCCGGTTTGGTTGGCCAAACAAATCAGAACAAACAACACATCGGCCATTTCATCCGCCAGATCCTGTTGGGCCGTTACAGCCGATTCACTTGATTTAAACGATTGCTCTCCGTATATTCTTGCAAGCAAACGCGCCATTTCGCCTACTTCTTCCATTAAAATGGCCGTATTGGTCAATTCGGAAAAATACCGAACCCCAATGGTTTTGATCCATTGATCAACGGTTTCCTGCGCTTCCTGAAGGGTCATATTGTGTGCATTTAATCTTCCGGACAAGGCCAAAGATACCCGGAGAGTGGATAGGTTTTTTTTCGGTAGGAAAAATGCCACCATTCTGTTCGGATCCCTTTAAAACCAACCGACTCGAGCGTATTTTTTAATAATTTTCGATTTTCCAGCACGTTTTTGGGCAATTGGGTGTAATCGGTGTGCGCTTTTACCCCAAAATAATCGTAAGGAGTGCCCATATCCAGTTCCTTGTTGGAAGCATCAACCAATGTCAGATCCACTGCTGCGCCACGCGAATGATGGGAGCCCTTGGCTGGCGGCGTTACATAATTGGGATTGGGAACCTTGTCCCAGAGGCGTTGCTGATAAGCACGAGGGCGGTAACAGTCGAATATTTTTAATTTGTATCCTTGCTTTTTAAGGGCAATCTGGGCTTTTGCCAGGGCTTCTGCCACCTCTGGCCGTAAAAGGCATCTTGGACAATCATAAATTTGCGCTTCTGTAAAATTGCGGGTGCTGGCATAGCGGATATCGAGTATCACATCGGGTATACGCTTTTTGAGTTCCACGAAATCAGGTGGAATGCTGTCTTGTGCAACAGCAATAAGCGGCTTTTCAAGCCCAAATGCCCAAACGAAAAAAAAAACCAAGGCACGCATTAGAAATTTGCGATTGGATAGGCAATAAAGTAATAATTGCGTTTTTGATAATACTGATCTGCAAATCCTTGTTTGTCGAGTGGGGGTTCTGCTTGCATAAAACGATCCAACAGATTCACAGACAAGCCGCAAGATTCCAACAGGTCGTATAACATTTCGGGTGTGGCGCCATAAATTTCGGAAGCGCCCAGGCCATGTTCGAAAATAACCACCGGTTTACACCGTTTCAGGGTTTCAACAGCCCCCTGAAAAACCAACCATTCGCCTCCCTCCACGTCAATTTTAATCATATCAACCTGAAAATCGGGAGGCAAGAAGGCGTCAAGGCGTTCGGTTTCAACCAAAATCAGCTGATCTTCTTCATTCGGCCGATCGTATTGTCTTTTTAATAATCCACTGTAGGACGGATTGGTAATTACGTAGTTAAAACTGGTTTTGCCTTTTTTATCGGAGAGTGCCAGGTCGGAAATTACACAATTGGTTTGTGTATATTTATCTTGTAATGCATTGAAAAACAGGGGGATGGGCTCGAATCCGTAATGTTTCCCCTGAGGAGCATATTTTAAAAACAGATCTAAAATTTCGCCTTTGTGGCAGCCTACATCCAGGCAATTGCTATGGGGTTTGCATACTTTACGAATCACTTGCCGGGTGAGTCGATCATATTGCTGATTTTGTGTAAAAGCGAAGGGTAGCGCTTTCAATATTTTTTTTAGAGACTCTTTCAAAGCGGATCATTTTAGGTTGCGGGGTGCAAACTTACGGTTTATTTTACAGTTATACTAAATTCCGATGTCATTGTCATCCGGCACAGACTATTCCAAATTTAGCCCGATAAGGCCTCAAACATGGCTTGTGCCTTGGTTTGACATTCTTCAAATTCGGCCATGGGGTCGGAGTCATACACAATGGCTCCGCCAACCTGAACAGAACAATATTGTTTTTTTTGATTATATAAAATACTTCGAATGATCACGTTAAAATCAAAGTCTCCTACAGGGTCAAAGTAACCCAGGCTGCCAGAATACCAACCGCGGCGGGTCATTTCATATTGTTCTATCAATTCCATGGCCATAACCTTTGGCGCTCCGGTCATGCTTCCCATGGGAAATGCGGCACGCAAGGCATCAATTGGATGCGCATGGTCTTTCAATTGGGCCTGTACGCTAGAAATGAGTTGGTGGACGGTTTTAAAGCTGTGTACTTTGAATAATTCTGGTACGGTAATGCTTCCTGGAATGGCAAATTGAGTAAGGTCGTTTCGTACCAGATCAACGATCATTACGTTTTCTGCCCGGTCTTTTTCGCTGTTGTGCAAATCCTGGCGCAATGCGGCATCAATTTGTGCATCCTGGGCCCGTTTGCGGGTTCCCTTTATCGGCTGGGACAGCAACATACGTCCATTTTTACGCAAAAAGCGTTCTGGGCTTCCGCACAGGATAAATTGTTCGTGGGCATGAAAAAAAGCCGAAAAAGGCGCTTGGGTGCGGGTGTTTAGTTGGATAAACACCTGAAATGGGTCAATTTTTGTGTTTTCTGCATAAAATTCCTGGCAAAGGTTTATTTCGTATAAATCCCCGTTGAAGATGTGTTCACGGATGCGATCCAGCGTTTCGAGGTATTTTTTTTGAGGCATTCGGGGCAGGAGGGCAGGGCCTGGGCCGGGAGAATGTGGCGGTGGGACTTCCGCTTGTTGAAGGGCCTCAAAAATGGAGGCAGGTTCTTGTGTAGCGCTGGAAACAAGGAGTTGCCCGTTTTGTATACCCAAAACCATTTCAGGCTGAAAAAAATATAAATCGGGCAGTTCAATGCCATCAAAATGAGCCGAGTGCAAGGCTTCAATTTCGTTTTTTAAGTCGTATGAAAATCCGCCAAAAAGCCAATCGCCTACCTTGCTTTGGTGGTTTTTCAGGGTTTCAAATGCCAATCCAGCCGGGCATTGCAGCGTTTGGAGGGCGCCTGCCCCCATCAAACAATCCCAATTTCCGGGGTGGCCGTTGCTGTCGAGAAACAAAAGAGGTTGAAACTGATGTGCCCAGTGCAGCATCCGGGCTTTAAAATCGGGTACATTGGGAATTGGAAATGCGACGGTTCGACGATAGGTCGTGTTCATGGCGCAAAATTAGCTGGCTTGACTCAAATCTTGTAAAAAATGGACCCTCTTAAGTATCCCATTCTGTTGGTTCCAGAGTCATACCCAGGGGCCAATCAAGCGTTGCGGCTTCTTCCACACTTAGTTTGCGCACCAGTGCTTTCAGGTGCAAAAGGCGGTCGTGCGCAATGCTTTTTTGTATTCCAAGTATAATACAACCCTGGTCGCCATAGTTTTCCTGTGCAATTTCAAGTTGTAATTTCTTGATTGCGTTCATGATATCGGGCATAAGGGCATAGTCGAAATCGCAACGAAAATAAACGGAAATCATTTTTTCCACAATTTCGGCCGATTGCAGGGCCGCCGCCGCGCTTTCTTTGTAAGCCTGGATGAGGCCCGAAGCGCCCAAAAGTGTTCCGCCAAAGTATCGTACCACCACTACCGCCACATCGGTCAGCTTGAAAGCGTCAATTTGCCCTAAAATGGGTCTACCTGCAGTACCGCTTGGTTCTCCGTCGTCATTGGCCCGAAAGCGGGCGCCATCTACGCCCAATCGCCAGGCAAAGCAGTGATGATTGGCCTTAAAATGGGTTTTTCGCAAGGCCTCAAGGTGAAGCAAGGCCTCTGCTTCCGTTTGAACGGGGTAGGCAAATGCCAGGAATTTACTGCCACGATCTTTAAATTCTCCAGTGGCTGGCGCTGCAATTGTTCGAAAAAAATCGCTCATCGGTGCAAAGTTGATAAAAATCCCTTGCGCCGTATGGTGGTTTTGGCCTAAACTTGCAGGGTGATTGCATTTGAGGCTGTTTTTGCTTGAAATGCCGCTTTTTTAATCTTCATTTTAATCTTTAATTTAATCATCATGCAAGAATCTTTCCTGCACTTCATTTGGCGAACACGCCGTTTTTCCCACCAGCATCTTTTCACCACAACGCTTCAACCCGTCGAAATTCTCGACCCCGGGGTGTATAATACAAACGCCGGCCCCGATTTTTTTAATGCTCGCATTCGGATGGGCGATGCGGTTTGGGTAGGCAACGTAGAAATGCATGTTCGTGCATCGGAGTGGATGGCCCATGGCCACCAACACGACCCCGCTTATTCATCGGTTATTTTGCATGTTGTTTGGCTGGAGGACCGACCGGTTTTCCTGGAAAACCAAATTGCTTTACCTTGTCTTGAATTGAGAGGTCGGGTTGATATGGTTTTGTTACAACGTTATAAAAATCTGGAAACCAACAAATTGTGGATACCTTGTGCGGCTCAGATCAATCAGGCGCCCTTGGTCATTCGCCTCAATTGTCTTGACCGGATGCTGATAGAGCGGTTGGAAGAGAAAACGGAATTGGTGGCACAGGTTTTGGAAGCCAACAACCAAAATTGGGATGAGGCATTTTATCAATTGTTGGCAGGCGGTTTTGGATTGCGTATCAATACCCAGGCTTTTGAATCAGTTGCGCGCAGCTTGCCTGCCTTGATACTGGCCAGGCATCGCGACCAACTGTTTCAGCTGGAGGCATTGTTGTTTGGACAATCGGGGTTTTTATCTGGAAATTTTTCCGATGCGTATCCGATTGCACTTCAGCGTGAATATCAGCATTTAGCCCTCAAATATCAATTGAGCCCCTTGTCTGTACAGGTGTGGAAATTTGCGCGTTTGCGTCCTGCCGGTTTTCCCACCTTGCGTTTGGCACAATTTGCCGCCTTATGGAGTCGATCGGAGCGTTTATTTAGTCAGGCTTTGGAGATAGAAGATTTGAAGTCGCTCGGATATTTGTTTTCAGCAGATGTAAGTGAATATTGGAAAACACATTATCGGTTTGAAAAAAAATCGCGTCGTTTGCCTCGTCGTCCTGGCCGGGCATTTTTAGAGACCTTGGCGCTCAATGTGATTGTTCCGATGATGTATTATTATGGGAAAATAAAATATCAGTCTGTTTACCAAAATCGTGCGCTTCATCTTCTGGATTGTTTGTTGCCGGAGAAGAATCAAATTCAATCTGCCTGGGACCGTTTGGGGATGTCGGCACAAAACGCGGGGGAGTCGCAAGCGTTGTTGCAATTGAAAACCCGGTATTGCGACGCACGTCGGTGCTTGCAATGTACCATTGGGTGTTTTATATTAGAAGGAAAATCGACTGGGTTTTAAAATTTTAATTTGAAAGCGCTTCCAAAAGCACGTTACAGGCAAATATTATATCGTTATTTTGGATCGTTAGGGGGGGCGCAATGCGGATGCTGTGGTCGTTGAACAAAAACCAGTCGGTAATGACGCCGCGTTGCAGGCAATGATGGATGGTTTTTTGCACTTTTTCGGCTGAGCCCAGATCCACTCCAAACCAAAGCCCGGCGCTGCGCAGTTCCACAATGGCAGGATGTTGTAGTTTTTCCCGAAAAAGGGCCGATTTTGCCGGTACCTGTTCAATCCAGTCTTCGGTGAGCAGGGTTTGAAGCGTTGCATGCGCGGCGGCTGCGCATACGGGATGTCCGCCAAAGGTCGTGATGTGCCCCAAAACCGGGTTGCTTTGCAGGCAATCCATTATGGCTTTGGGCGCAACAAAAGCGCCGATGGGCATGCCGCCGCCAAAACCCTTGGCTAAAAGCAATACATCGGGTTGAATGTCATAGTGTTGGAATGCGAAAAGTTTGCCGGTGCGGCCGTAGGCAGCCTGAATTTCGTCTAAAATCAACAAGGCGCCCATTTCAGTGCAGCGTGCACGCAAAGCTTTTAGCCAATCGGGGCGGGGCGGGATAACACCTGCCTCTCCCTGCACGGTTTCGACCACAACGGCTGCCGTTTTGCGGGAAATTTGTTCCAATCCGGCATCTTCATTGAAATTCAGGTGCCGAATGCCGGGAAGCAGAGGGGCGTATGCGCGGGTGAAATAGTCGGGCGACATGAGGCTGGCAGCGCCCTGGGTGCTACCGTGGTAGGCATTTCGACAGGCTATTATTTCATGCCGTCCTGTAAACCGTTTGGCCAGTTTCATGGCGCCTTCGGTGGCTTCCGAGCCCGAATTGACAAGATATACAGCATCCAGGGAACTCAGCTGTTGGGCTAGCAAGGATGCGAGTTCTACCTGGGGGTTCAAAATAAATTCGCCATAAACCAAAGTATGCCAATACTGGTTTAACTGGTGCAAAATGGCTCGTTCAATTGAAGGATGCCGATGTCCCAATACGCTCGGCCCGATTCCCGAGATTAAATCGAGGTAGGATTTTCCATCGGAATCATATAGATAGCAAGCCTCTGCTCGTTCTATTTGCAAGGCCAAAGGGGCAGGTGATGTTTGTGCCAAATGCTGAAAAAAAAGTTGTCGCTGAGCAGCAAAACCGTGGTTTTTCAAATGATTGTCTGTACTTTGTGTGTTCACCGGGATATTTTTTTTTGCAAATCCAATTATTGCACAAATATTTGCCCTCGGCATACTTGTGTATCTTCGCCTGGAATGTTAAAGGTACGTTGTTCGAACAGGTTTTGCTGGCAGATTTTAATTTAACGGGGTAAAGACGGCGCCTATGAATGCTCAATCACTGATTGCTTATGATATTCCTGCGGTTACGCTTTTGCAAACCGGCAGAGATGCCTTTCACATGCTCAATGATTACCATTTGCGGCATTTACCAGTGGTAGATGGCCTCAAGTTGGTGGGAATTATTTCAGAGGAAGATATTTTCAATCATAAATTATATGAGCCGATTTCAGAATATGACTTCTCGATGTTGCGTACCTATGCGGTACGCGAAACGGAACATGTTTTTGAAATAATTCGGGTGATGTGCGACAATCGGCTTACGGTGGTACCTGTAGTAGATGCACAAGGTAATTACCTGGGCCTGATTGATCAAAACGCTTTGCTGCATTTTATGGCTTCCACAGGAGCGGTGAATGAAAGCGGAACTGTATTGGTGTTGGAAATGAACCGCCGCGATTATTCCATGAGTACCATTGCTCGCATCATTGAAGAAGAAGATGTGAAAATATTGAGTACGTTTGTCCGTACCAACAGCGACCCCGATACCCTGGAACTTGTTTTGAAACTTAACCGGTACGACCTCAACCGCACCATTGCCTCGCTCGAACGGCACAATTACCACGTCAAAGAAACTTTTGGAGACATCGACTACACCGATGGCATCAAAGAACGCTATGATTCCCTTATGGCTTACCTGAATGTTTAAAATCAAATTTTCATGAAACAATTCAACAAAATACAAGTTCTGCTCGCAACGGTGTTAATGCTGAGCGGTTCAACACTGTACGCACAGGTGTTCTGGACCGAAACCTATTCCGATCAGGCAACTGCCAATGCAAATTGGAAACACAGTGGTACCAATGGCGGTACCCAAGTATGGACCTGGACCAACAATCCTGCGGCGGGTTTCCAAACTCCAACCAACTTGATTCCTGCCTTTGGCGCTGCAACGGCGTCTACCGGTTACTTCCTCTTTGATTCAGATGCAAACGGTAATTTTGCACACGACGTGCGACTTACAGGGCCTGCCATCAATTGTACCGGTAAAACCAGTGTGAAATTGACGTTTTCTACCCAATTTGCATTTGCTGATACCACCTCGCACCCATACATAGGCGTGAGCACCGATGGCGTTAATTTTGTATATAAATCGGTCTTTACCGGTTTGGCAGTGAATTCCCTCTTCCAGGGAAATGTTGAAGTCGCGCTCCCGGAAGCCGACAATAAAGCCACGGTGTATTTACAATTCCGCTGGAAAGGGGTTTACGAATACCACTGGAAAATAGATGACCTCTCCTTAAATGCAACACCAGCGGTATTAACTTGCGCCCAAAATCCCAACGCAATCATCTGCGACAACTTTGAAACGTATACTGCAGGCGCTTTGAGCCCTCAGGCAACATTCTGGGCGCCCTGGTCGGGCGCCGAAAACAGCGTGTTGAGCGCCGTTGTTACCACAGAAAAAGCCTCTCAAGGCACCAAATCCATGCGCACCAAGTATGCTACCTCTGGTACGCTCCAAGGTACCGACCAACTGCTGTTGCTCGGAAATAAAAGTACCGGACGCTATGAACTGAAATGGAAAATGTACATCCCCTCCGGAAAGGCAGGGTATTACAACATCCAAAACAGCGAAACTGCCGGCCAACAATGGAACCTCGATGTGTTCCTCGATTCAAATGCAGTTGCAAGGGTGGTGGTTAATCCTACTGTCGCCAACCAACCCGCTAATGCTACTTTTACATTTCCGCGCGATCAATGGTTTACACTGACCCACTACTTCGACCTCGACAACAACATCGCCAAAATGTTTATCGATGGCAATATCATCTACGGATGGGCTTACACCGGAAATATCGGCTCCATTGATTACTATTCTCTGAATACCTGGGATCAATATTATGTAGATGAGGTGGAATATGTGAGCTTGAGCCCCCTGACTTTTAATCCCGACAACTGTGCCACCGCAGTTGATTTGACGCAATATTTCGGACAGTCACCCAATATTCCACAGGTAACGAGCCTTTTCGACAACTCAAATGCTACACCTTCTATTACCGATCCCAGTATTTCTTGTTGGGGCGACGGCGGTGCAGGCGTCGATAAACTTGACAATACCATGTGGTTTACCTTCAATGGAGATGGTAAAACCTACCACATCGAAACCACCAAATGCAATGCTACCAATTACATCGGCAGCGCTTTGCCCGATATTCAGGGTTTTAACCCCGATGGTGATACCCAAATGGCCGTGTTTTCGGGCGATTGCGGCAACGGCACACTGGTTGATTGCAACGACGATTATTACAACGACGGCGTACCCGACTGGCGAGCCGGGGTAGATTTGGTTACAGAGCCGGGTAAAGTGTATTACATGCTGGTTGATGGTTTTAATTATGGAAACAACCAGGTAGCAACCGGCCAATTCTGCCTTGAAATCACTCAAGTACCCTCTATCCTGTGCGCCAATGGGAAAGTAGGAACTTATAGCGTAGACAACAACGGATTCGTATGCTCTGGTACCAACCTGGCCGATTATATCACCTTGCTGGATACTTCTTTCGTACTGCCAACAGTTGGTCCCGTTTATGGCTTAAGCTGGGCTGTAACAAGTGCGCCGGTGCCAGCCGGAACATGGCCTCCTTCTATGGGCAGTAGCTACATCAGCAGTACAGGGTTCATTAATGCTCCTTTCGCGGTAGGTATTAACAATACCGTGACCAATGCTTCCTTGTTGTATGTCACGCCTGTTGTGGTAGCCGGCGCTACCGTAACCACTCAGGCAGATCCGCTTCGCATGGAAAACGTAAGTGTTGCCGGATCCGATGCCTGCTTTTTTGTTGGCCAATCATCTCAAATTGTCTTGGTTCCCGCTTTGCCTGCGCTTTCAGGAACCGGAACCGTTACTCCAGCCAATAATGGCGCCGCCAACAATGGGAAAATTGATCTTACTCCCGCAGGCGGCTTGGGCGAATTGATCGGCGATCCTGTCAATTTTTATGACTTCAACTGGAGCAATGGCGGAAATACACAAGATCTTACGGGCCTGACGCCAGGTACCTACACCGTTACCATCTCCGACCTGACCAATTGCACAGACCCTGTACAGGTATCCTTTACCGTTACCCAGGTTACGGGCGCCCAAGATCCTGCAATTGTTAAATCCCTGCAATTGACTCCCAACCCAACTCATGACCAAGTGATGTTGAACCTCGAATTGCAAAATGCTTCCGAGGTGCGGGTTGAAGTTGTAAATGCCATGGGACAGGCAGTACAAACCTTGTATCCTGGAACTGTACATGCTGTTAATCAGGCAATTAGCCTGGGTCAATGGCCTTCTGGGGTGTATATGCTGCGCATCACCCTAGACGGGCAAAGTGCTGTGCGCAGCATTGTGTTGCAGAAATAATTCAAAGTCAAATTGACACATATAAAAAGGGCTATTCCGGCTATCGGAGTAGCCCTTTTTTAATTTATCTGTTACATTTGCCTGATAAATAATTTACCGCCATGTACCAGCTTGCCATTGATAAATTCGGCGCATTTTCCCGTTATACCCTGGAGCATGCCGCCACCGGAAACAAATTCGAAATCGTACCTGAAAAAGGCGCCAATTTGCTCCAGCTCGCTTTCCAAGGTAAGCCGGTTTTGGATGGTTATTCCACCCCAGAAGAACTTGATTTGGCCAAATGGGGCAAAAGCGCCGTGTTGTTCCCCTTCCCCAACCGCCTCGATCGCGGCGTTTATGAATGGCAAGGAAAATCCTACCAATTCCCGCTCAACAATGCTGCAACAGAAAATGCCATCCACGGCTTTGTACGCACAGAGGCATTTTATGTGGTCAAAATTGAACTTGCACAAACCTATGCCACGCTGGAGTGCCGCTTCGATTATGATGGCAGTAGGGAATATTATCCTTTCCCGTTCTCGCTTCATCTCCAATTCCGCATTCAGGATAATCAGCAATTTACCGTTCAGGCAAGTTGTACCAACCACCATACCGGCCCTATTCCGGTGGGTTTTGGCTGGCATCCCTACTTTAAACTCGATGAAAAAGCCGACCAGCACAGCCTCCGTTTGCCCAACTGTAGCCTCGTGCACATCACCGACCGCATGATCCCAACCGGAGCGCGGGAATTGTATACCGCTTTTGCCCGGAAAAAGCAGCTGGCAGATGCTTTTCTCGACAATTGCTTTTTTGCGGAAAAGGATGGAAACTATAAAATGGAACTCAGCGGCAGCCTGGGTACGCTGCAGGTCTCTGCATCTGCGGCCCAATTTCCGTTTTTTCAGGTGTTTACGCCCCCGCACCGCGAAAGCATCGCGCTCGAACCCATGTCGTGCAATGTGGATGCGTTCAACAATGGGGATGGGTTGTATATTTTGCACCCGAATGCCATTTGGAAAGGAAATATGATCATTAAGTTTAAATAAAGGTTGGCTTTTCCGGTTTTGTAAAATAATATTTTGAGTTTAATATAATTATTGAAATTTATACTCAAAATTTGCGGCGCCTGTTCTTAACGCAGGTTGGTTTTAAACCTCGCATAAAATTATGAGCAAAAACGAGTTGCGCAAATCCCTGTCTTTATACGGCCTCGTTATGATCGCTGTGGGCAGCACCATTGGCAGCGGCATTTTCCGCACCCCGGGCGCCATTGCGGCAGCGGTACACCTGCCCGAATTAGTGGTACTTGTATGGGTAATGGGAGGGGTGGTGGCCCTCTCGGGCGCCCTGGTGTTTGCTGAAATGGGCAGTATGTTTCCCAATGCAGGTGGTTTGTATGTGTATTTGCGCAAAGCCTACGGTGATGCCGCCGGTTTTTTATATGGCTGGTTTACCTTGTTTATCAGCACGCCGGGCGCCATTGCAGCCCTGGCCATGGTGTGTTCCGAGCATTTGCTTGTGCTGTGCGGGTACGGTTCTGCCAGTATATGGGAAGTGCCGCTGGCCTTGGGAATCATCGTTTTCCTCACGGTAGTGAATTTGTTTGGGGTAAATATTGGCGAGTGGATTGCCAATTTGTTTACCGGGGCCAAATTGATTGGTTTACTGCTCATCATGGCTGCGGCTGTGTGGTGGGCGCCTTCCGGCGGGCCGATGCAGGCGCCTGCCGCCGCGCCCGACAATCTTTGGGGCGCCCTGGCCATCGCTTTTGTGGGCGTGCTGTGGTCGTACGGCGGCTGGCACCACGCCTCTTTTATGGCCGGAGAAACCGCCAATCCGCAAAAAAACATCCCGCGCGCCATGATGATCGGCGCCGGAATCGTTACCCTGGTGTATGTGCTGGTGAACCTCGCCTACATGCGCCTGCTCCCGCTCGAACAGATAGCCAATTCCAAAACGGTTGCAGCCGATGCCATGGGCAGCGTAACCAGCTGGGGGGCACGTCTCATGGCCTTTCTGATTGCCCTTTCTACCTTTGGCACCACGGGCATCTACTGCATGACGGCGCCCAGAATCTATTATGCCATGGCCAACGACGGCATTTTCTTCCGGCAACTGGCCGAAACCCACCCGCGCTGGAAAACGCCCGTACGGGCCATGCTTGTCCAAAGCGCCTGGTCGGTGTTTTTACTCCTGTTTTGGGGCACTTTTGAAAATCTGATGACTTATGTGACTTTTATGGATTGGGCCGCTATGATGATGGTGGGGACCACCATTTACGTGTTCCGAAAGCGCATGCCGGATGCGCCACGCGCTTATCGCACCTGGGGTTATCCCCTTACCCCGGCCGTTTTTGTGGCCATTTGCCTTTGGTTTGTGCTTTTTACCGTCTGGGAAGATCCCGTGCGCGCCGGCGCCGGCATGGCAGTCGGACTGGCCGGATACCTGTTCTACGTGTTTGTATTCAGGAAAAAGGCTATTTAGCCGCCCAGCCAGCTTTTGAATTCGGAAACCCGTTCCCGGCTAACGAATACTTCCTCGGGTGCGGCGGGTTGCAACTCGAGTTTGAGCCTGCCATTGAGGTGCGGATGAATGGCTTTAATGCAATTGACCCGAATGCTCATGCTGCGGCCAATGCGGAAAAAATGCTGCGGATCGAGCAGGCGCTCTAATTCTTCCAGGGTGTGATCGATGAAATATTTTTTCCCGTTAAATGTATAACCTTGTGTAAGGCCGTCCGATGAGCGAAAAAAAGCAATGTCCTGTGCTTGTAAAAAGGCCAGCTGCTGTCCGGTTTTAACTAAAAATCGGTCTTTGTAGGTTTCTTTTTTAAAATAGCGACTGATGGATTCGAGGTCAAATTGGGTTGCAACGCGTTGATGGTTAATTTTTTCCATGGCGCGTTGAAACTCTTCCGGATCAATGGGCTTCAACAGGTAATCCACAGCATTTACTTTAAAAGCCTGCACAGCATATTGATCGAACGCGGTAGTAAAAATCACGGGCGCGGGAATGCTGATTTCCTTGAAAATGTCGAAACTCAATCCATCCGCGATCTGAATGTCCATAAAAACCAGATCGGGCATGGGAAACGTATTGAACCAGCGCACCGCACCGGCCACAGAATCCAGGGTTTCCAGAATTTTTACATCCGGATTGTGTGCCAGCAGCAATTTGCTCAACTGGCGCGCAGCGGGCAATTCGTCTTCAATCAGGAGGACTTTCATGACTAAAAAATTAAAGGTGGTTTAGTTCGATAAGGGGTAAAGAAACGGTGAAATATTGCTGGGAAACAATAGTTTCTACATTTCGATCAGTTAGCATGTGATAGCGTGCCCGGATGTTCTCCAGGCCCACGCCTGTCGAATCCATGCATTGGTTTTTGCGTTGCAGGTTGTTGCGTACAATCAGGTTGGGGCTGTCTTTGCCCTGCATGAGCACTTCGATGTGAAGCGGTTTTTCGGTCGAAATAACATTGTGTTTGATGGCATTTTCAAACAACATTTGCAGCGACAAGGGTACAATAGCCATGCCTTTGACCGGTTCCGAGAGATCAATTTGAACTTTCAGGTTTTCTCCAAAACGTTCTTTGAGCAAATAAACGTACGATTGCAAATAATCGAGTTCTTCCGATAAAGTGATCACCCGGGCATCGCGGCTTTCGAGCACATAGCGGTAAACCTTGCTGAGTTGCTGTACAAAACGCACCGCTTTGTCGGAGTCTTCCGGGATCAGGTAAATCAGGGTATTCAAACTGTTGAATAGGAAGTGCGGGTTTACCTGATTGCGCAGCCCTTCCAGCTGCGATTCTACGTTTTTGCGTTCCAAATCAGCTTTTTCTGCAGTGGCGCGCTGTAATTGAAGGTAAAATGACAAGGCCTCATACAGCAAGATGATGAAAGACGACATCAACAAGGCACTGATAAACTCAACGATCGTATTGGGTTCGCTGTGGTGATCGGGAATAATTTGCGTAAAAATGGCCTTGAGTACTCCATTAACGGTAAAATTGATGACAATAAATACCAGCAACATTAAAAACAGGCGTGGCCAAAGTTGGTGTGCATGCGGCAGTTTAAGTCGGATGGATCGATAAGACCAACGCAGGGTGAACCAAAAGGACCCGGTATAAATAAAGGACATCGGGATGCACACCATGAGAAAGGGGTAGTCGCCTTTGACATAGTGTTCGTTGAATAAAAGCAAAGAAATGAGGATGCTTGCTACGGGCAAACCCAAAATAATGATCCATTTATCATCAAATCCGACAATTTCCTGGAAGCACTGTTTCTTCATGGCATTTTTTTATCTGAACAATGGAAAGCAACGCATGTCTTTTTGGGTGGACAAAAAAGACATGCGTTTGGGTTCGTGTGCGGCTTAAAACTCTACCCGATACAACACATCGGGAAAGAAACCGATCTGGTTGATGCGACCCACTTCTCCCCGAACGGTATTGTAGCGCATGGCGAAGATATTTTTGCGGTTGGTAACATTTTGGAAATCAAGAAAAAATGTTTGGGAAAGCTTGCGTTTGGCCGAGTTGGTACGGTATCCGAATTTCACATCCCAGCGCATGTAATAATCCTGTCGCTTGCTGAAGGCCTGACTGTCGTAAATCACTTCTTTTCCGGCCAATTTGCTGGCTCCAAGATTGACAGGAGAATATGGCCTGCCACCCGCCGTAGTAAATTTGGTGTCAAAGGTGAAGGCTGTGCGTCCGCTGGAACCCAGTTTCCACTCCTTGCCACCCAACACATTGAATACATATTGGCCATTGAATGCCGTAGAGCGCTCCACGCCATCGGAACCTTTGTAGCGTGAGTCGAAAATGCTGGTGGTAATCAAGGCATAATAACCCATGGAGAAGAATTTTTCTATGGTCAATTCGGCGCCCACGTTGTGGCCAGTGCCCTTGTTTACCAGGTTTACTTTATCCGGGAACACAAAATCGGCCCCGGCGTTCAGCAAGGAAAAGGAACTGATATTGGATTCTACGGGGGCTTTATCAATCCATTGGTAATAGGTTTCGGCCTTGATGCGCCAGTTTTGGGCTGGTTTGAAGTCGTAGCCCAACACGAGGTGCTGGCTGCGGGTAAATTTAAGGTTTTCATTGGATGGGCGGGTACTTCCATCAGAAAGTTGTTCGCGGAAGAAAAATACGGGCAAGGGTTGGGTTTGGTGGTGCATGCCGTATCCCAGGCTCAATTTGTGTTTGGGCGCTACCTGAAAATTGAGTGCTGCGCGGGGTTCCAGGGCAAAATTCCGGGTTTTGTCGAAGTACAAGGCGTGCAAGCCGCCGTTCAAGGTAACTTTTTTGGTCAAACGATATTGTGCCTGACCATAGCCTTCCAGGGTATTCACTGCGCCGTTGAAATCGCGTTGCAGGTACCAGTCGGGCTTCCCATCGCCGTTCAAATCGGGCGTGGCTTCCCGCGTGTTCACGTAGGTATCGAGGTGCTGGTTTTGAATCAATACGCCGGTTCTAATATTTAAACGGCTGTTGATCTTGTTGTTGTAATAGGAAGACAGGCGAAAAACGCTGAGGCCGTCTTTTACATCGTTTAGTTGGTAAGGCTGGCCGTTGTCGCTGAGGTTCAAATCATCCGACCAGAATTTGGTTCCGGAGTAGGATGCGCTGAGCACGGTGCGCACATAGGAATGGTCATTGAGCAGCACGTTGTGTTTGAGGCCCAAAATGCCAAATTTGGAACGGTTGTAGGAATTTTGGTCGGGATTGGCAAACAAATCGGTGGTGTCAATTTCGGCGCCCAGGAAATCGATGGAGCTGTACGCGCCGATGCCAAAAAGGGAGACTTTGCCTATTTTGGTGTTGCCAAAATCCAGGTTGAAACTCAGGTCTTTGTATTTGGGCAAGGCAGCAGTGCCAAAACTAAGGCCTGCGGCACTGGCCAGTTCCACGAAAGAGTGGCGGTAGGCAACTACAAAGGAACCATCGTGTTTTTTATTGAACGGGCCCTCCACGAGGGCTTCCAGTCCGGTAAAAGCACCCAATTGAGCCATTGCCTCGAATTTGTCTATGTTGCCGGTGCGCAAATTGATGTCGAACACACCTGCTGTTGCGTTGCCGTATTCCGCCGGAAAAGCGCCGGTAAGGAAGTCGGAATTGGCAATCAGGTTGGGGTTGAGCGCCGAAACCGGTCCACCGGTAGTGCCCAGGGTGCTGAAGTGGTTCGGGTTTGGAATCGGGATGCCTTCCATGCGCCACAAAACGCCGGTGGGCGAATTGCCGCGAATGACAATGTCGTTGCGGGCGTCGTTGTTGGCCGCGACCCCGGCAAAATTGGTCACCAAACGGCCAATGTCGGATCGGCCGCCGGAGTAGCGCCGCACCTCTTCCATGTTGAATTGTCGCGCCGAAATGGCCGCCATTTCGTTCATGGGCTTGTCTTTGTCGCTTTTGGCGGTAATGACCACCTCGTTTACCTTGTTGTAGG